>NZ_JBHSPY010000010.1:0-75179 GCF_042658245.1 Neisseria weixii | reverse complement strand
AACCCGTCAACCCAAATCCAACACCATCCCCTGACAAAATCATCAACCCGCTGTTTTACAATCAGATTTAATCCTTACTAAATTACAAAAATCTCAAAACCCCATACCAAACAGCAGCCACTCAATCAACATAGGCCGTCTGAAATCAAATTTTTCAGACGGCCTATGTCTATACTTCATGATATAGTGGCAATATTCCATTTCTTTTTAGTTATAGATACAAATTTTATTGATATGAGCAAACACATTCTATTGGGCATCAGCGGCGGCATTGCGGCTTATAAATCTTGCGAACTGGCACGCCTACTAAAAAAACAGGGGCATTCGGTTACCGTAGCGATGAGCCGTTCAGCAACAGAATTTGTGTCGCCGCTGACTTTTCAAGCATTAAGCGGCAATCCTGTTTTATTTGATACCCACACCGGTGAATCGGGTGGTAACGGCATGGCACATATCAACTTAACGCGAGAAGCCGATGTTTTTGTAATTGCGCCGGCAACCGCCAACACCATTGCCAAAATCGCCAACGGTATTGCAGATAATTTATTAAGCAACCTCGCCGCCGCACGCAAATGCCCAATGGCCGTGGCCCCTGCAATGAATGTAGAAATGTGGTTCAACCCCGCCAATCAGCGCAATATTAAGCAACTGGTTTCAGACGGCATCACCGTGTTTCAGCCCAGCAGCGGCGAACAGGCTTGCGGCGAAACCGGTGTCGGACGCATGCCGGAAGCAGTAGAGCTGGCTGATTTAATCCCCGATTTATGGACACCCAAAGCCCTTGCCGGCAAAAAAATCCTGATGACTGCGGGCGCAACTTTTGAAGCCATCGATCCCGTTCGCGGGATTACCAATATTTCCAGCGGGCAAATGGGCATCGCATTGGCACGTGCTTGCCGCGCAGCCGGTGCAGAAGTCACCTTAATCTACGGTCAAATTCAGACGGCATTCCCTGCCGGTTTGCACCATATCCAGCAGGCAGTCAGCGCAGAAGCCATGTATCGCGCCGTACACCAGCATATAGAAAAACAAGACGCCTTTATCTCCGTTGCCGCCGTTGCCGACTATAAAGTGAGCAATGCCAGCAAACAAAAACTGAAAAAAGACGGCAGCGGCAAACCGCCCGTTATCGAACTTGCCGAAAATCCCGATATTCTTGCTTCGGTGGCTGCGCTACCTCATCCGCCATTTTGTATCGGTTTCGCCGCCGAAAGTGAAAACGTATTGGAATATGCCCGCACCAAACGCCTACGTAAAAACATTCCGATGATTGTTGCCAACCAAGTATCGCAAGCGATGGGCAAAGCCACCAATCAGATTACGATTATTGATGACGGACAAGAAACCACGTTCCCCGAAAGCAGCAAACAGCAGGCTGCCAAAGAGATTGTGAAGCGTTTGGCCGAACTGATTTAACGGTTTTTAAATAAAAATGCCGTCTGAAACATTCCGATTTCGTTTTTTCAGACGGCATTTCGTAATCACAATTCACTTAGCTTTTCCACCACACGATAGTTTACCCCGTCAAACACGGCAAAATGCTTTTTCGCGCACGCAATTTTTTGCTGTTCTTCCAAATACAATTTAGCCAAATCTACGCCGTCTTGAATGCCTTTGCCTGTATTTTTGGTTTCGGCAACAAAGTAAACTTTGTCATGGTGATTCATCACAATCGCCCAATCGGGATTGTAATGGCCAATCGGCGTAGGAATTTTAAACCAATCGGGCAATTTGAAATACAAACGCACATCTTCATGGCTTTCACATTGTCGGGCAAACGTGTTTTCTGTGCCGGAATCCAGCGAAATATAATCCGCAAAAATCGTTTTATCGGCATTTTCAATGGCGAAAGTATGCTCATTTTTAAAAAATTCCGCGCCGTTTTGTTCCAAATCGCGCCAACGGGCCAAACTTTGCGTGTATGCCGTTTGATCTTTCTCAGGCTGTCTTAAATACTCAATGCCGTCAATCATCAAACCATGCAATGCCAACAAAATTTTCTCGCTAACCAAATCCACAAAACGTTGCGGATTATTCGTCAATTCGCCAATCCGCTCGGATTGCTGGATAATCTCAAAAATCGTTTGGCGCGTGAGTTGCGTTTTGCGTTGGATTTCATACAACACATCGGGTATTTCCCAATCATTTTCCAGCGCATGATTGTGCGAATACATTTCTTCGCCCCAAATGCCGTCTGTTTGCGTTTGCTTGAGTTTGGCTTTTTGCACGACTAATTGCGCTTTTTGAATAGGCGGCATATTTTTAATCAATTTGCAGGCTGCCTGAATCAAATGCTCGCGTTCAAATGCCACTTGGTAACGGGTTTTGCAACACAATTTCTGCCAAATTGCCAAAAATTCAGGGTCTAGCGTAAAACCTTTGCGATACGTCTGCCGGGTTCTGTCACTCGCCTTTTTCACGCCGCCGTTACCAAATTGGATACCGCATTCTTCTTCGTATTCTTTTTGCAGATTGGCGGCAAAACTTTCATAGCTTTCATTCGGAATCACGGTCAGAATATTCACGCCGTCATCGCGCACCCGCTCTCCTTTTTGATTAACCGCCAAGCGCAAACCGCGCCCGATTTCCTGCCGTTTTTTAATCGGCGAACGTGTTTCGTTGAGCGTACAGATTTGAAACACATTCGGATTGTCCCAGCCTTCTTTCAGCGCGGAATGCGAAAAAATAAAGCGCAATCTGCTGTCAAACGACAACAATTTTTCCTTATCTTTCATAATCAGATTGTAAGTGTCTTCATCGGCTTTGCTGTTGCCGTTGGTGTCTTTGTCCTTGCCTTTGTCTTGCGAAAAATAGCCGTCATGCACACCGTTTGCACTTTCGCCCGTTTCGCGCTCGTAAATTTCCGCAAACCAACGCGCAAATTTGCTGTTTTCACGATAATTCGCCACTTTATCAATAAAAAACAACGATAAAACCTTAATCCCTTTCGGGTTTAAACGCTTCTCTTTTTTCAAATGCTCTTTAATCGTGCATTCCATCTGCTTTTTCATGATTTCGTCGCGGATTAAATCATCGCCTTCGCCCAGCGTGATGATTTGGCCGTTTGATAACGCCATTTCGCCCGATTCCGCGTCCAAGCCATTAACAATAAAACCGTGCCGGTAACTTTCATTACCGCCTGATTTGTCAAACAAATCATCGCCAGAAGACACGCTGACCGTTTTCTTTTTCACTTCTTTTTTATTGAAATGAATGTCCACTTTGGCAGCCAGCTTTTTCTTGCCCGCCACAAACTCTTTCAGCACCACATACGCGCCATTCACATCGTTTTGCGCCAATACAGGTTCTACTTCAATCTGCTTCACCAATTTTTTGTTATAGGCTTGCACGGGATTTAAGCTGTAAATTTTGTGATATGGATTTTTATGCGTGGCGGAATAACGCAACACAAACAAAGGGTTTAACGAATCAATCGCTTGTTTTGCCAAATCGGTTTCCATATTTTGCGGTTCGTCCACAATCACAATCGGGTGGGTTTGGCTGATTTGCAAAATAGGGGCTTCGCCGCTTTCATTGGCGCGGTTAATCACATTGCCGTCTTTTTTGAATGCGTCAATATTCATAATCAAAATATCGATGTGCGTGCCGGTGGCAAAGCTGCGCAAGCGGTTCAAACGGTCGCTGCTGTACACCGAATGGGTAAAATGCACGCCGTCAAAGGCCGTCTGAAAATGCGCCGTCATCGCGCGAATGCTCTGCAACACGCCTTCACGAATCGCCACGCCCGGCACGACAATCACAAATTTCCGCCAACCGTATTGGCGGTTCAATTCAAAAATCGTCCGCAAATACACATAAGTTTTGCCTGTTCCCGTTTCCATTTCTACGGAAAAATTCAAGCCGTGTTCGCCGATTTGCGTTTCAGGCAGACCGGAATCTTTTTGCACTCCGTTTAAATTTTTGCCGATTCCGTCCAACGGCAAAACGCGCCGATTGCCCACAACAGGCGAAAAACCCGACTGCAAAGCAAAGGTTTGCTTCTGATTGGGTTCGCCCTGAAACAAACGCACCACCGCGTTAACGGCTTCGTGCTGATAATCCAACTGTTCAAATTTCAATTCCATCCGGCACTCCCGTTACAGCGTTTCAAAGTCAATACCGGCATCTTTAAACTGCAAGGCGGCATTGGTTTTCAGCGCATCACCGCCTGCAAACGCTTTATCCAGCGCAAACACTTTCACAGGATTCTGCGCCGATACCTCCGACAACAGGCCGTCTGAAACTGTTTCCAGCAGCAAAGCCGTTTTGCGGTTGCCGTTTTCATTATCCAGCCACACCACGCCGTCTGAAAAAACCATCGGGTCGGTCAGCTTGAAGCCCAAACGCAAGGCCAGCTCGTAAGCCATGTTTTCGGCGGTGGCGTGCGGTTCGACGACATCGCGGAAGATTTCCAGCTGCGCTTCAAGGCCGTCTGAACTGCGATCGGCGGGGCTGCGCCATTGTTTGAAATGGCTTTCGGTTAATTTAAACACTTTGAAACCCGTGTCCACAGTAGGTCGGGCATTGATGCCCGACACCGCGCCCGCAGCAGTATCCGCATTTTCAGACGGCATATTTTGTCGGGCATCAATGCCCGACCTACGGATTTGCGCGCCTGCACGGCGGATGCGTTCTTTGGCAATTTCGGCGATGTTGGCGAAACCGGCTTTACGCGCTTCGGATTTTTCATCCGTTTCTTCGGGAAGCTGCACACAGATATAGCGGCGGTTGCCGCCGTCTTCGGCATTCAACTGCATCACGGCGTGGGCAGTTGTGCCGGAGCCTGAAAAGAAATCCATAATGATGCCGTCTGAATTTGAACCAATTTTTAACATTTGTGCTAATAATGTTGTTGGTTTTGGCGTGTCAAATGGTGCTTTGGAATTAAAAAGATTTTGCAATTCTTTGTTGGCGGCATCATTGTGTCCAACTTCTTCAAAATTCCACCACGTTGTTGGCACTCTGCCTTGTTGAACTTCATTTAAATATCTTTTTAATTGTGGTGCTCCTAAACCATCTTTCCCAAAAAATATGCGATTTTCCTTTAACCAAATTTCCATTGTGGATTGACTTGCCCGCCACGAACTTCCTTGTGGGGGAAAGAATTTTTCCCCTGTATTTGGATTTGTAATGGGATATACTGCACTGGCAGAAAATGATTTAACTAATAAATTATCGCTTCGCCATAGACCCTTTCCATCTTTATCATCGTTTTTATAGGGTTTATTTTGAGCCTCTGTTCGTGGAAGTAAATTTCTTTCAAATTCAGAACTTTTTTGATAAACCAAAATGTAATCGTGTAAGGTAGAAAATCCTTTTGCGTCATTTGTTGCAGCGTATTTTTTCTGCCAAATCACATCAGCCACAAAATTCTCCGCCCCAAACACTTCATCACACAGCAATTTCAACTGCGCCTGTTCGTTGTCATCAATCGAGATAAAAATCACGCCGTCTTCGCGCAACAGCGTTTTCGCCAGATGCAGGCGCGGCAGCATCATGTTGAGCCAGTTGCTGTGGTAATGCCCGCTGTCTTTGCCGTTTTTGCGGAACGCGCCTTGGAATACGCCGTCGCGTTTCAGGTAGCCTTCCTGATCTTTGTCGCCCACGCGGCGGGCGTATTCGTCGCGGGTTTCGGCGAATTTGTCGGGATAGACAAAGCTGTCGCTGCCTGTGTTATAGGGCGGGTCGATGTAAATCATTTTGACTTTGCCCGCGTAAGATTTTTGCAGAATTTTCAGGGCTTCCAAATTTTCTGCTTCGATAAATACGTTTTGCGTGTCGTGGAAATTTACGCTTTCGGCAACGCAGGGCGCAAGCGTGTTGAATGTGGGCGATTGCAAGGTGCGGTAGGCATCGGATTTGCCTGCCCAGCCCAGTTGATAGCGTTCGTTTTGGGCGCAAAGATTGTCTTCGCCCAACACTAATTTGAGTTTTTCAAAATCAATTTGGTTTTCGCTGAAGACTTCAGGAAAGAGGGATTTGAGTTTGGCAAGATTACCGTTTAATATCGTATTCGGGTTTTCAGTCGGGCAGTCTACCCCCCCCCCCGCGAATATTTTTAACTTCTTGATTATTCATAATATTTTCCTTAATTTTTTTGATTTTAAATGCCGTATGAATTTGTCGGGTAAACATACCCGACCTACGCACCCTGTCTTGTTGTATTTAGCGGATAGGCATATCCGCCCTATTTGTGATGCCGTCTGAAAATTTTTCAGACGGCATCACTTGCATGGTTTTGCTTTATATTCAGTCGGTTGTGTCGGCGAAGCATCGCCGACCTACATTTTTTGCTTACAGCCCCAATTCGCGCAGGAAACGGATATCGTCCGCCCAGCCGGATTTGACTTTCGCCCACACTTTTAAAAACACTTTGGCATTAAAGAGTTTTTCCATGTCCAAGCGTGCTTCGGTGGAGATTTTTTTCAGGCGTTCGCCGCCTTTTCCGATGAGGATGGCTTTTTGGCTGTCTTTGTCGACCAATACGGCGATGTAGATGTTTAACATGCCGGTTTCGCTTTCTTCGAATTGTTCGACTTCGACGTTCATCGCGTAAGGCAATTCTTCGCCCAAGTAGCGGAACAGTTTTTCGCGCACGATTTCCATGGCCAAAAAGCGGCTGGATTTGTCGGTGACCATGTCTTCGGGATACATGGGAATGCTTTCGGGCAGATACGGTTTGAGCTGCTCCAGCAGGTTGGCTATGCGTAAGCCGTGTTTGGCGCTGACGGCTTCGTGGCCGGCAAATTCAAATTCGGCTTTGACTTCGTTGACAAAGGCTTCGAGTGCGTATTTGTCTTTGGCTTTGTCTTTATCGATTTTGTTCACCACCAGTACAACCGGCGTGTGTGACGGCAATTGTTTCATCACCACACGGTCAGCATCGGTAAAGCGCATGGCTTCTACCACAAACACCGCCACATCGACGCCGCTTAATGCTTCGGTTACGTTTTGGTTGAGGCGGTCATTTAAGGCGTTGCGGTGATTGATTTGAAAACCGGGCGTATCGACGAACACGAATTGTGCGGTGTCGTCGGTGTAGATGCCGGTAACGCGGTTGCGCGTGGTTTGGGATTTTTTGCTGGTAATGCTGATTTTTTGGCCGATTAAGTGGTTCATCAGGGTGGATTTGCCCACGTTCGGCCGGCCGACAATGGCCACGAAGCCGCAACGGTAGTTTTCGCTACGCTGGGATTCGTTGTTTAAAAAGGTTTCGATGTCCATGTTTTACTTTCTTATTTTTTTCAGACGGCCTGTTTATGAAAACAGGCCGTCTGAAATGTGTATTGACAGGTTTTGGAATAAAGGCCGTCTGAAAACAAAACGGTTTGAAATCATAAATTTGCCTGCTTCGGCAACCACGCTTGTACGGCCTGCCGGATATTTACGGCTTCGGCTGCAATTTCGCTTTCCAGCTCGGTTTCGCTGCTTTCTCGAATTAGATCCAACTTCATACGCTCGTTGCGCTTAAGCTGTCGGCGTTCGGCCAAAATCGGCATATCGGCCACCACCTCATGCAACTTATTCATAGCCGGATATCTGCTGAAATCGAGTCCGGCTGATTCAATTAAAGGCTTTAGCCGCAACACGCCTTCGGATAAATTGCATTGTCCTTGCGCCATTGCCATAGCAATCAGATCTATGCTTTGAGCGAGTTTGCAGCGGCGCTCGTCTTGCGCTTGTTCGGCTTGCTGCTTTTGGCGGTACACTTTAAGCCACAAATGAGCGGCATACGCGGCCATAACCACAACGGCCAATGTGCCGATTATCATCAAAACTTTCATACGGCCTCACCCTTATTTTTTGCGCTTGATCGGGAATGTTTGTTCCAACCATTTCAATGCTTCGGCAGCGGCTTCCTGCTCGGCGGTTTTGCGGCTGGCGCCTTGGGCTTTGCAGATGAAACCGAGTTCGCCCAAATCACAGGAAATCACAAACCGGCTGTCGTTGGCTGTGCCGATTTGCTCTTCGATGCGGTATTTCGGCAAGGCCAAGCGGCGGGCTTGCAGGGCTTCTTGCAGCGTGGTTTTGTTGTCTTTGCCCTGATTTTTGAAATCGACCGATTTCACGCGGCCGGCAAACAAATGGCGTATGACTTTTTCCGCCGTGGCAAAATCAGCATCAAAGCTCACGGCGGCGAACATGGCTTCCATGGCATCGGCCAAGATGGAAGGCCGTCTGAAACCGCCGCTTTTGAGTTCGCCCGTACCTAAATACAAGCCGTCGCCGACATTCATTTCCAGCGCAATTTCGGCCAACACGCCTTCGTTCACTAAGTTGGCGCGCAAACGCGACAGCTCGCCTTCCGTCAATTTCGGAAAGGCATCAAACAACATTTTGGCGATGGTGTAGTTCAAAATCGCATCGCCGACAAATTCAAACCGCTCGTTGTGTTTCGCATTGAAACTGCGGTGGGTCAGGGCTTGCTGCAATAATTCGATACGGCGGAACGCATAACCCAAATGCTGCTGGATTCTTTGGTGCGCCTGCTGCTTCAATATATCGGGTTTCATCGGTTTCCTTTATGCGCAGCCTGAACGGGTTTCCATACTCCGCTAAAAATATGCAAACGCTTTAAGGCTGATTGGTTTTCAAGAGGCCTATTGTAACATTAATCCCCACATTTCATGGGCAGTAGCAAGTGCGAAAAACAGCCGAATCGTGTAAAATCCCCCCCCACATCATTGAGAAGCCAAACCTTATGAATATTTTTGCCCAAGCCCTGCAAACCGCGCTAGACCGCTGCATCGCCACCAAAACCGTGACCGAGCAAGGCCGAGCCGTGGGCTTTTTATACCGCGAAGAACCGGTGTTTGAAAACGACAGCGGCTGGCGTTTCTTCACCGGCGAAGAAAGCGACGAATACACCGACAACCCGGATAATTTCACCGTGTGCAGCATGTCGGACATCACCAAAAACAACCCCGACATCGTCGCCCTGCTCACCCGGCCGCAAGGCAGCGCGTGGGAATTGAGCGAAGACGGCGAATTCCAAGCCGTTGCCGATTGGCAGCCCAAAGATTAATTGTTC
Organism: Neisseria weixii; assembly: GCF_042658245.1. Taxonomy (NCBI): domain Bacteria; kingdom Pseudomonadati; phylum Pseudomonadota; class Betaproteobacteria; order Neisseriales; family Neisseriaceae; genus Neisseria; species Neisseria weixii. The sequence continues at coordinate 66,148 of NZ_JBHSPY010000010.1, read as the reverse complement.
AGACGGCCTGACGGTTATGCCGTCTGAAACCACTTTTAAAGGATTAAACATGAACATCATCGAACCCGTTTTAGACGGCAAACAACTGCGCATCGGTATCGTGCAAGCGCGTTTCACCAACGAAATCGGCGGCGAAATGCTGAAAGTATGCTGCCGCACGCTGCAAGAATTAGGCGTGGCCGAGGAAAATATCACCATCGCAACCGTACCCGGCGCGCTGGAAGTGCCGATTGCCTTGATGAACCTCGCTTCATCCGAGCAATTTGACGCCCTGATTGCCATCGGCGTGGTGATTCGCGGCGAAACCTACCATTTTGAATTGGTGTCGAATGAATCCGGCTCCGGCGTGACCCGCGTCGGCTTGGATTACAACATCCCGATTGCCAACGCCATTCTCACCACCGAAAACGACGAACAAGCCGTTGCACGCATTGAAGAAAAAGCCTCTGATGCCGCCAAAGTTGCCGTAGAAATGGCCAACTTGGTGAATCGTTTGCTCGAAAACCAATTCGACGCAGAAGAAGACGAAGAATAATCCGACGCTTTGTTTCAGACGGCCTGCCATGTATCAGGCCGTCTGAAACCTTTTATAAGGACATCACCCATGAAAACACCACGCCGCCGCGCCCGCGAGCTTGCGGTACAGGCACTGTACCAATCCAATATCAACAATACCGCCGCTCCTGAAGTGGCGAAAAACATTCAAGACCTGCCTGATTTTGAAAAAGCAGACCAAGAATTGTTCACCAAATTATTCTTCGGCACCAAAACCAACGCTGCCGAATACATGGAACGCATCCGCCCGCTGCTCGACCGTGACGAAAAAGACTTAAGCCCGATCGAGCGCGCCGTATTGCTGATGGCCTGCCACGAATTATCCGCCATGCCGGAAACGCCGTATCCGGTCATCATCAACGAAGCGATTGAAGTGACCAAAACCTTCGGCGGCACCGACGGCCACAAATTCGTCAACGGCATTCTCGACCGCTTGGCCGTGCAATTGCGTCCGGACGATCCGAAACGCGGTTAATCCTTTGCCGTATAAAAAATGCCGTCTGAAAATTTTCAGACGGCATTTTTGTTTATATCAATCAATATTGCACCGACCAAGCCACGGTTTGGCCTGCGCGCATCGGCACCAACACTTCATCACCGTAAGGCATATTTTCAGGAACGGTTTGCGCTTGTTTTACCAAAGTGATGGTACGGCTGTTTTCCGGCAAGCCGTAGAAACGTGCGCCGTTTTTAGATGCAAAGGCTTCGAGTTTGTCAAGTGCACCGGCGTTTTCAAACACCTCGGCGTAAAGCTCGATGGCGGTCATGGCGCTGAACATACCGGCACAGCCGCAGGCATTTTCTTTGGCGGATTTGGCGTGTGGCGCGGAATCGGTGCCCAAGAAGAATTTATGCGCTTTGTCACCGGTAACGGCGGCAACCAAGGCTTGGCGGTGGGTTTCGCGTTTCAACACCGGCAGGCAGAAATGATGCGGATGCACACCGCCGACGAGCAAATCGTTGCGGTTGAGCAGCAGATGCTGCGGGGTCACGCTGGCGGCCACGTTGTCACCTGCTTCCAACACCAAGCGGGCGGCATCGGCGGTGGTGATGTGTTCAAACACCACTTTCAAATCGGGAACTTGCTGCAACACGGGCTTCATCACGCGCTCGATAAAGGCGGCTTCGCGGTCGAAAATATCGATTTCGGCCTCGGTCACTTCGCCATGCACCAAGAAACGCATGTCTTGCGCCGCCATTTCCTGCAACACGGGAATCAGTTTGAACAAATCGGTCACGCCGGAATCGGAATTGGTGGTGGCGCCGGCCGGATACAGTTTGAAGGCAACCATGCCGGCGGCTTTGGCTTCGCACACCAGTTCAGGTGTGGATTTGTCGGTGAGATACAGCGTCATCAATGGCTCAAAAGTGCTGCCTACAGGCAAGGCATCGAGAATGCGCTGTTTATACGCCAAGGTATCGGCCACGCTGACCACGGGCGGCTTCAGGTTGGGCATAATCACGGCGCGGCCCATTTGGCGGGCGGTGAAAGGAGCTACGGCTTTGAGTGCTTCGCCGTCGCGCAGGTGCAAATGCATGTCATCCGGCTGGATAATGGTCAGGGTTTGCATGGTGGTTTCCTTTTGGTTTTACGGTTTCAGACGGCCTTTTGTTCAGGCCGTCTGAAAATCAATTTGTTTGGTTCAATACCGGTTTGGAATGATAAATCTGATGGGTGAAATATAATGCGGCTTGCGCAGGCAACTGCTCCGATGGCGATGTATTGGCCGTCAGCACCCATTCTTCAGGGCTGCCCGATTCACGCCATGCATAGGAAAGCTGACGGAAAGGAAACGGCGATTGTGTGGATTTTTCGGAACGCAATTCATGGTTCATGCCTTGCGGCGCTTGCTCGACCAGTTGCATGAATTGCTGGCGCACCATATTCTCATCGGCTTTTTCGGTTTTGATGCTGCAGCTTTCCGGCGCAAGGCTGAGATAATAAGCCGTCTGGTTTTTCTCGAGCTTCCAAACGGCGTTCCAATCGAGTTCCATCATGCCGAAAGGCAGGTTTTTTACATCGTCTTCCGTCATGGCTTGTGCATCTTGTGCGCCCGCCCAAGCGGTCACTCGAGCCGGTTCGCCACGCAGCGTCACGCATGATTCGTTAAAAAGCTTCACCGCTTCTTGCGCCCGCTCTTCTCTTTGCTTGGGCGATAATTCTTCGCCGCCGCAAGCAACCAACACCAACAGCGTTGCACACAATAAGGTTTTCTGCATTTCAGACGGCCTATTTGTGTTTGAGCACCAAGGTAAACACACCTTCGCTTTCAGTCGATTCCAATAAAACATGGCCGGTTTGGCGGCAGAAGGCTTCAAAATCGCCCGGCGCCCCCGGGTCGGTGGCCAATACGGTCAACACTTCATCGGTTTGCATTTGTGCCAAGGCTTTTTTGGCACGCAAAATCGGCATCGGGCATTTCAAGCCGGTTACGTCTAAGGTTTGTGTCATGATGGTTTGCGTTTAATCTGGTTAAATATTAGGTTAATTATACCTGACTTGCTTGCACCTGCGCTTTTGAAACCCTAAAATGCAAAATATTTCATCATGGAGAGCGTTATGCGCCGCATCAGTTTGCTGGTTATGGTCTTGGCTGCCACTTCCGCTTTTGCCCTGCCCAAAAGCGATAAAGACAGCTTGGTCAACAGTCGTTATCAAGAAAGCGCCGGAGAAAAAGCGGCCCGCGAATTTAAAGAAGCCGAAGTCGGTTTACCTGCTCTGCCGGACACCAAATCAGGCGATTGGTTTGATATTTATGTGAGCGAAACCTATGCCAAGCAGCCGAAAATTTTATTGGACAGCCTGCAAATCATGCCTTCGCCAGACACCAGCATCCGCTATATTTTGAACACGCAGTCTTCTCAAGGTTACGATAACCTGACGGCCGAAGGTATTTTCTGCGCCCGCTCCAGCTTCAATTACGGCGGCGATAAACGCTCTTCGTATAAAATATTCGGCTATGGCGATCCGGTAAACAGCCGTTGGATTCAACCGCGCAATGCAGATTGGAAGCCGATGGGCGGCGCGATGAGCCGCAACGATGAACTGCGCAGCGTGCTTTATAACGCATTCTGTGTCGATGGTACGCCAAATACAGTGAAAGGTTTGATTGAGCGCTTGCAACAACGCGCCGGCCGCCACAAACCAAGCTTGGCCAATACCAACAAATAAAATTAAACAGGCCGTCTGAAAAATTCCCGCTTTCCGACGGCCTTTTACTTTAAATTTTTTCAGACGGCCTTATATCAAGTTTAAACTCTTGAAGGACTTAACGCCCATGAACATCAGCGAAATCGCCAAACGCTCGGGCTTGAGCAGCAAAATGATTCGTGACTATGAAAAAATCGGTTTGATTCCGGCCACCGGGCGCAACGAATCGGGGTATCGCCAATATCAGGAAAAAGATTTAGACACACTGATGTTTATCAAACACGCGCGTGATGTTGATTTTTCATTGGCGCAAATCGAAACTTTATTGCGGCTCAAACACAATCCGCAACGAACCAGCGCGCAAGTGAAGCAATTGGTGGCGGAACACATTGCCACGCTGCAAGAAAAAATCAGCCGCCTGCAAAGCATGACTGCTACGCTGCAATCTTGGCATGACTGCTGCCAAGGCAATGACGATCCCGAATGCGCGATTATTGAGCAACTTTCGGAAAATACGCTTAAGAAGTCTTGCCATGATTAATTCAGACGGCCTGAGACCTTTGCAAACCTATTGCCAAAGTTAACATAAACAAAACCTGCCTGAATGACTCAGGCAGGTTTTTTCATGCACAATCTTAGAAGCGGTGATGCAAGCCCAAAGAAGCGGCTGCTTGTTCCACTTTACCTTTATCTGTTGCGGTCAAAAGTGTTTTGTTGCCTACTCGCAGATAGCCGACTTGGCCGCGTGCTGAAGTGCGTTTGCTGAAGCGGTAATCGCCCCCGACAATCACTTGGTCGAATTTATCTACCAATTTTTCGCCACTGTCTACACCTTTAGCCGGCCAGCCGTGTGCGTAGGTAATGCGCGGACGCCAGTTGCCGAAGTTATAGCCTGCTGTTACGGCGGCATCAATAACTTTTACGGCTTCTTCTTTGCCGGCATCTTTGGTAATGTCGCTGCCGTTGTAGGTATTGAAGCCATCGGTGAAGTTAGCCAGATAAGTGTTGGCGCTCTCATTAGCTTTGGCATATTGCGCACCCAAGCCCAAAAATAAATTATTGGCATCGTAAGCGGTTTCCAAGCGGACGATGTGACCATCCTCGGTGCCGGCACGGTTTTTACGCAGGTTATAAGCCAGTTTGGTAAAAAATTGAGGATTGCTGTAGCTCACACCGGCAGTATATTGATCGCGTCCCGGCTCGGCATGGGTGTATTTATCTTCAGGATTCTGGTTGTCGCGCGGAGAATATTGCGCATTGAATTGGAAGCCTGACAACGACGGACTATCGTAACGAACCGATACATTGCGCGATCCGGTGCGGGTAAACACACCCAAACCTGTGGCGGTATTACTCCACATCCATGTATCAATGGTATCCATTTCGTTGAGCATATTGTTCAAATTACCGGCCCGCAGCTTACCGAAGCTGCCTTCTACACCGATAAACGAATCGCGGCTGCCCCATTTTTGGCTGTTGCTTTGCCCCAAAATGGATGCGCGCTGCTCCAACTGCCAAATAGCGGTCAAATTATTACTTAATTTTTCCTTACCCTTGAAACCGATACGCGAAGTATTGTCGTTAATACGGGTTGAGGTTGCGCTTTTTTCCGTACCGGCGCCGCCTTTGATTTTGACTTGGCTGGTGCTGACGCTGCTCTTTATTTGACCGTATAAGGTCACATCTGCATAAACGCCGCATGAAAATGCGGCGTAAGTGAGTGCGAGAATGGTTTTTTGCATGGTGAATATCTCCCTTTTCAAAAATATGGTTAAACCAGCCTCGACATATTAATGAATTTTCATTTTAAAGACAATAGCTTTTAAAACGATAGCAATTTTTATTTATTTTTGCTTCAAATGGTTCTGCCACGCTTGTAAAGCAAACAAAGCAAATATGGCGCCGTAGCGGTACAGTTTGGGCAGAGGCAAATGCGATGTTTTCGACAACAAGCTGGTGGATGAAGCGGCAAAACTACTGCCGAAGTCAGCCAATCGGTACAACATGGCTTCATTTTCAGCCGATTTCTGCGCACGGATTTCTTTAAGTCTGCGTTGTTTCAAATAAGAAGCAGCCACTTTTAAACGCGCCAGTTTAATTTCCAATTCGAGCAGCTCACGGGTTTCTTTTTGTTGTTGGTTCATTGGGACTCTCCTTGTTTATTCTTCGTTAATTTGACCACGCAAATAAGCAATATCGGATTGAATGTCTTTTAATGTGTTGCCGATGCGGTTGTTTTGGCCTTTCCAGCCATAGACAATACGGGCACAGGTAATGGCGATAATCAATAGGCTCAAGCCGGTAATGCCGAAAAATGTCCAAATTGCTTGCTGGTCGGTCAATACACGGTTTAAACCGAATAACAAACTAATCAACGCCACCAACAGCAATATGGCCGAAATCACCAACCAAATTATGCTGCGCACAGCATTACCCGCTTGTGCGGCCAAATCCAAATTCAGCAGTTGCAGACGCAGCATCAATAAATCGATACCTTGATTAAACACCAATTTGGTATGCTGGATATTCTCTTTGAGATTCATCTCTCTTCCCTTTCTCAACTTTATTTTGTTTTCACGCGTGTGAAATAGAAAGGCCGTCTGAAACCTATTTTCAGACGGCCTATCCATTGGCGATTAGCGGCGGTTCAGCAACACACCGACCACCAGACCGGCTAATGCGGCAAAGCCCATTGCGTAATAAGGTTTGTCACGCACGGCTTCATCGGCTTGTTGGGCGTGATGTTTCACACGTTCACTGGCTTCGGCCTCAAATTCAGCAAAGCGTTTTTTACCTTCTTTGAAACGCTCGGCAGCTTCGGCTTCAAATTCAGCGTATTTGTCGCGCGCTTGCTCGGCATGGTGGCGCAGACGCTCGGCAGCCTCAGCTTCAAATTTAGTCAGACGATCTTTGGCTGCATCCAATTTTTCCTGCAATTTTGCTTTGGCCTCTTTGGCTTCTTCAGTCGTTGCTTCCGCGCCTGCGTTGTATAAATCTTCTACATCATTCATTACTTCACGAATATCTTTCAACAGAGCTTCTTTTCGGGTTTCATAATCATGTTTTTTCATTGTTACGCTCCTTTGCGTGTTCGTTTGATGTTTTTTCAGTATAGAGAGAACGACATCGACTCACAAGATAATTTCCATAAAGATAATTTGAATTCTTGTAAAGATTGTTAGATTTTGAATGATTCAAATTTGCTGTGAAAAGTTTTTAAAAATGATTTGGCGGAAGCGGATTAGATCAGCTATCCTTTTGTGCGCTTAAAAATAGGCTGACTGAAACAAGCTGTCTGAAATCCATATTTTCAGACGGCCTTGCATATCATCACGGGTTAAAGGGCAGCCAGACACGCGCCAAAGCATACATCAATGCGCCGCCTACTCCCAGTATGAAAAATACTACGCCTTTTTTACGTGCATTCGGACAAAGCCAATATACTGCCAAACTAAAACTGAGAAATAAAACCCCCACGCGCCATAACAACGCTTTGTCTTTATAACGATTGAGTGTATAGGTTTCGGTCATCATCACATACAGCTGGAAAACTGCGGCAATACACATTGACATAATACCGGTCGGTAAGAAAATCAGCCCGAGTAATTCTTTATTCATCACTTTAATGCCGTCTGAAAAATCAATATGCCATTATAAAAGATTTTGCCATGCCCTGCTTTATCGGTTTTACCGAGTCAGGCCGTCTGAAAGACAGCAATTGGCTGATATAAAAGCACTATCTGTTTATATTCAAGAATCTGACGCTGCAAGCGGTTTTTCTCCATTCATCGGCATATAGGCTTAAAATAATGCGGTGAAACACGGCCTAACCGCATATTCATCTCATCCTAATATTCATACTACTGAATTTCCTTACCCGTTTGGCTGGACGTAATCGTCACACCGGCATTGCCATCATGAAATTGCGCCATCTCATAAATATAGTTTCCCCAACTCAAATTTGATTCCCATTTTTCATTAAAAATGCCGTCTGAAACATTTTTCAGACGGCATTTCAAACAAAATCCAGCAATTAGCCATGCAAAGCACGCTTGTCGGCAGCCAATGCCGCTTCATGCAACACTTCAGATAAGGTCGGGTGCGCATGGATGATGCGGGCGATGTCTTCGCTGCTGGCTGAAAATTCCAAGCTGGTTACGCCTTCAGATACCAATTCGCTCACCACCGGTCCGATCATATGCACGCCCAAAATGCGGTCGGTTTTCACGCAAGCCAACACTTTGATGGTGCCTTTGGCTTTGCCCATGGCCAATGCACGACCATTGGCGCCGAAGCCTGAAGTACCTTTTTTGTATTCAACACCTTCGGCTTTCAACTGCTCTTCGGTTTTGCCTACCCAAGCAATTTCAGGGTCGGTATAAATCACGAATGGCACGTTATTGAAGTCGATATGCGGTTTTTGGCCGGCAATACGCTCAGCCACGGCCACGCCTTCATCGCTGGCTTTGTGCGCCAACATCGGGCCGCGAACCACGTCACCAATTGCCCAAACATTTGGCAGGTTGGTTTTGCAATCGCCGTCTACTTTGATGAAACCGCGTTCGTCTTTTTCCAAGCCCACGGCTTCAACATTCAAACCGTTGGTGTTCGGAATGCGGCCGATGGCCACAATCAATTTATCAAAGGTTTCGGTTTTGGCTTCGCCTTTAGCAGTTTCGTATTGCACGGTCACGCCTTGTCCTGCTTTAATTTCACCGATTTTCACGCCTAATTCGATTTCCAAACCTTGTTCTTTAGTAAAGAATTTGAACGCCTCTTTGGCAATTTGCTGGTCGGCAGCAGCCAAGAAAGTCGGTGCGGCTTCCAGAATGGTAACTTCCGAACCCACACGCTTCCATACCGAACCCATTTCCAAACCAATTACACCCGAACCGATAACGCCCAATTTAGCCGGTACTTCAGTCAGGTTCAAAGCACCTTCGTTGTCCAATACATTCACGTTATCAATGGCAATTTGTGGCAATGGACGTGGTACAGAACCAGTCGCCACAATCACATGTTTGGCTTCAACAACGGTTTTTTCGCCTTTATTGTCTACTTCGATTTGATACAAATCGCCGTTTTTACCTTTGAACGAACCCAAGCCGAACAAGCTGTCAATTTTGTTCTTTTGGAACAAGAATTTCACACCGCCGGTCAATTTATTCACAATACCGTCTTTGCGTTCAATCATTTTGGCAGCATCAAATTTGATGTCGCCCACGGTAATACCGTGTTCGGCAAAGTCGTGTTGCACCGCATGGAAATGCTCTGAAGATTGCAACAAGGCTTTTGATGGGATGCAGCCTACGTTCAAGCAAGTACCGCCCAAAGCAGGCGCGTCGCCTGCTTTATTCACGCCGGCATCAATACAGGCTGTTTTGAAACCTAATTGTGCAGCACGGATGGCAGCAACATAACCGCCAGGACCCGCACCGATAACTATTACATCATATTGTGACATTTGAAATCCTTTGTCCTTCAAAAAGAATGTATCGAAAATAAGTGATGCCTAGCGTTTGTAGCGGCATGAATAAGGGCTAAATTCCTTCACTTCCATGCGTGTGATGTTATTGTAAACACGAATGGTAGCATTCGGATAGGATTGGCAAAGCGATTGCCGCGCCATTTGAATACCCGCTTTATTACTATCGAGCTCGAATTTTTTATTCAGCTGCTTACCTTGTGCATTATAAGCATTGACCGAGTATTCCCTACCGGAAAAAGCGGCACAAGCTGATAAAGCCAGAGTAGCCAAAATCATAAACGCTTGCTTCATGTTTGATACCCTCGACACGCTTTCAGACGGCCTTTAAGACCGTCTGAATATATTACAGATCTAACAACAAACGAGCTGGATCTTCCAAGGCATCTTTAATGGCCACCAAGGTCAATACCGCTTCGCGACCATCAATGATACGGTGGTCGTAAGACAGCGCCAAATACATCATAGGACGGACCACGACTTGACCGTTTTCCACCATGGCACGCTCTTTAGTGGCATGCATGCCTAAGATGGCAGATTGTGGCGGGTTGATGATTGGAGTAGACATCATCGAACCAAAAGTACCGCCGTTGGTGATGCTGAAGGTGCCGCCGGTCAAATCGTCCAAAGAGATTTTGCCATCTTTGGCTTTAACTGCGTAATCTACGATGGCTTTTTCAATGTCGGCAATGCTCATTTGATCTGCATCGCGCAAGATTGGCACGACCAAACCGCGTGGGCTGCCGATGGCAATACCGATGTCGAAGAAACCATGATAAACGATGTCGTTACCATCAACAGAAGCATTCACAATCGGATATTTCTTCAGCGCAGCGACAGCAGCTTTAACAAAGAAAGACATAAAGCCCAATTTAGTGCCGTGTTCTTTCTCGAATTTGTCTTTGTATTTTGCGCGCAAGTCCATGATTGGCTTCATGTTCACTTCGTTGAAAGTGGTCAATATGGCATTTTCTTGTTGAGAAGCCAACAGACGCTCTGCCACACGTGCACGCAAGCGGCTCATTGGAACGCGTTGCGCTGGACGTGCACCGGCAGGAACTGGCGCGCTGGCAGTGGCGGCAGGTTTAGCAACAGCATTTTGAACGTCTTCTTTCAAGACACGACCGTCACGGCCTGAACCTTGAACCGAATTCACATCTACGCCTTTTTCAGCAGCCAATTTAGCAGCGGCTGGCATAGCAGGGGCACCGGCCTGTACAGCAGGTTCTGGTTTGGATTCAGCAGCTTCGGCTTGCGGTGCAACTTCAGTAGCAGGTTGCGCGGCAGCCTCAGTATCGATGCGCGCCAGCACTTGGTCAGCTTCAACGGTTTCACCATCGCCAACAATGATTTCAGCCAATACACCGGCTTGTGGAGAAGGCACTTCCAAAACCACTTTGTCGGTTTCGATTTCAATCAGAATTTCATCGCGGGCAACTGCTTCACCAACTTTCTTTTTCCATTCCAACAAGGTACCTTCCGATACGCTTTCAGACAACATTGGCACTTTTACTTCAATAATCATTTTAGTCTCCGGTTTACCGCCTTTCAGACGGCCTTGTGATGTGTTCTTATTCCTACGGCCCGAGTCAGGCCGTAGGCGTTTCTCTCTTCAATTAGCCATTCAATGCGTCTCCAACTAATTGCTTCAGTTGGGCAACATGTTTGCTCATGTAACCCACTGCAGGCGATGCACTGCTTGGGCGGCCGGCATAAGACAGTTTTTGATCTTCGGCGATAACTGCCTCCAAACGGTGGCGGATTTGATAGAAAGCACCTTGATTTTGCGGTTCTTCTTGCGCCCAAACCACTTGTTTGGCATTCGGATATTTTGCTAGTTCCGCTTTCACCTCATTATCCGGGAACGGATATAGCTGTTCTACACGTATAATGGCCAAATCGTCTTCCAGCTTGCGCTCGGCCCGGCCTGAAGCCAAATCATAGTAAACCTGACCGGCACACAGAATCACACGTTTTACGCTGTCATCGCTGTTGCGTTCTGCTTTGTCTTCAATCACCGGACGGAAGCGCGAACCTTCGGTGAAATCAGACAATGGGCTCATGGCATCTTTGAAACGCAACAGGCGTTTCGACATAAAGATTACCAAAGGTTTACGGTAAGAGCCCAAGACCTGACGTTGCAACAAGTGAAACATTTGCGACGCTTCAGACGGCATCACGATCTGCATGTTGTGCTCGGCACACAATTGCAACCAACGTTCTAAACGGGCTGACGAATGCTCAGGACCTTGGCCATCATAGCCGTGAGGCAGAATAGTGGTCAGACCACATAAGCGCCCCCATTTGGTTTCGCCTGATGACAAGAATTGATCAATCACTACTTGTGCACCGTTGGAAAAGTCACCGAATTGAGCTTCCCAAATGGTCAGTTTATCCGGCGCCGAGCAGGCAAAGCCGTATTCATAGGCCATTACTGCTTCTTCGTTCAAGATCGAGTCGATAACTAAAAAATCGGCTGCGCCTTCGCCCATATTACGTAATGGCACATAGGCACCATCGTCCCATTTTTCACGTTTTTGATCGTGAATGACTGCATGACGGTGTGAGAAGGTGCCGCGACCTGAGTCTTCACCGGAAATACGTACGCCCGCACCTTTGGTCACCAAGTTGGCATAGGCAATGGTTTCAGCCATACCCCAGTCAATCGGCTGCTTACCGGCAGCCATGGCTTTACGGGCTTCATTTACACGTTTAGCAGTGGCATGCAGGGTGTAGTTATCCGGAATATTGGTGAACTTATCAGCCAAACGTTGGATATCGGCAGCAGGCAAGCTGGTATCGACATCTTCACGCCAGTCTTGGCCTTGGTATTTGCTCCAATCAATGCTGGTGCGTTGGAAATTGCTTAATGTGGTTTGTTCGACATGTTCCCCTTTATCCAAGGCATCACGATAAGCCTGAACCAAAGCATCTGCTTCGGCTTGAGTAATCACATTTTCAGCAATCAATTTCTCAACATACATGGCGCGAGTGCCCGGATGTTGGGCAACTTTTTTGTACATCATCGGTTGGGTCAAAGTCGGGTCATCGCCCTCGTTGTGACCCCATTTGCGATAACATACTACATCGATAACGATGTCTTTTTTGAAGGTTTTGCGGTAATCCAAAGCTGCTTGGATAGCAAAGCATACACGTTCCGGATCATCTCCGTTAACATGGATAACCGGCGCAGAAACCATTTTTGCCACATCGGTACAATATACTGTTGAACGGGTATCGCGCGTATCGGAAGTGGTAAAGCCGATTTGGTTATTGATGACGATATGAACCGTACCGCCGGTAGTATAACCACGGGTTTGCGATAAGTTGAACGTCGCTTGGTTAACACCCAAACCGATAAATGCAGAGTCACCATGAATCAAAACCGGCAATACTTTTTCTCGGCCGTTCTTACCCAAGCGCTCTTGCTTTGCACGAGCAGAACCTTCTACCATCGGGTTCACGATTTCCAAGTGCGACGGATTAAAAGCCAATGAAACATGCATAGGACCATTTGGTGTTGCGATATCAGAGCTGAAACCCATATGGTATTTCACGTCACCGCTTGGGTGCTTTATTTCGGCACGACCTTCAAACTCGGCAAACAAGTCGCCCGGTTTTTTGCCTAAAGTGTTTACCAACACGTTCAGACGGCCACGGTGTGCCATACCGATGATGACTTCTTCTACGCCATCTTTACCGGCATTTTGAATTAAGTAATTCAAGCCGGCGATAACACTTTCGCCACCTTCAACACCGAAACGTTTTTGACCGACGTATTTGGTATGCAGGTAACGCTCTAAGGTTTCCGCAGCAGTTAATTGTTTCAATAAGTATCGTTTTTGTTCTTTAGTATATCGTGGAGTAGACAGCACGCTTTCAAAGTAATTGCGAATCCAGCGGCGCTCTTCGGTTTCCGGAATATACATATATTCCACCGCCAAATGGCCGCAATAAGTTTGCTTCAAATTCTTAACGATTTCAGATAAGGCCATTTTTTCTTGGCCGTCGAAATCGCCTTCCCCCATACTGAATTTCACAGCAATATCGGCATCTGTCAGACCATGGAATTTAGGATCCAATGCTTCTAAATATTTAGGCGGCATCCGTTTTAACGGATCCAATTGCGCCGCACCAACGCCTTGGATGCGGTAAGCAGAAATCATACGCAACACGCCAACCTGTTTTTTCAACATCGCTTCATCAACGTTACCTGCAATAGCAGCCGTTGATTTTGTCTTAGCCAAATTGGCAAATGATTCACGAATCGGTGCATGGGCAACGTCTACATCAGTTGCCCCCGGTAACTTGGTTAAGTCAGTAAAGTATTGCTTCCACTTATCTTCTACTGAGTTTGGGTCAACCAAGAAAGCTTCGTATAACTCCTCAATATAAGGGGCATTCGAACCAAACAGATAAGAGAAATTAAGTTTTTCTTCCATCATGGCGTGCGCTCTTTTCTTTAAGATATAAATAAAGGGTAGAACTTTGTGCTACTTTAACGGATTTCAGGCCGTCTGAAGATGACACTTTATTCTACCCTATTCCGAACTAATTGCCTGTAAATATTTTGTCTTAAATCAATAAAACTAATCTAACAGACTTTTTAGTCTTTAAAAATGTAAATTGACAATCGATTAAAAAACTAATTAACGTTCATCAACCGGCACGAAATCACGACGGCCTTCACCGGTGTACAATTGACGCGGGCGGCCGATTTTCAGTGCCGGATCACCAATCATCTCATGCCAATGAGAAATCCAACCTACACTGCGCGCCAAGGCAAAGATAACGGTAAACATCTCTGTTGGAATACCCAAGGCAGACAATACGATACCCGAATAGAAATCAACGTTTGGATAAAGTTTGCGTTCAATAAAGAATGGATCCTTTAATGCAATTTGTTCCAATTCCATGGCCAGTTTGAATTTAGGACTGTCTTCCAAACCCAATTCTTTCAAAACTTCATAGCAGGTTTCACGCATGATGTTGGCGCGTGGATCCATGTTGCGGTAAACGCGGTGACCAAAACCCATCAAGCGGTATTTACGTTGCTTCACGCCTTCCATGTAGGCTTCTACATTAGAAACGTCGCCGATTTCATCCAACATATTCAAAACAGCTTCGTTGGCACCTCCATGCGATGCCCCCCATAAACAGGCAATACCCGCTGCAATACATGCAAAAGGATTGGCGCCGGAAGAGCCGGCCAAGCGTACAGTTGAAGTAGATGCATTTTGCTCGTGATCCGCATGCAGAATGAAGATACGGTCTAAGGCGCGGGCCAAAACAGGATTTGGCTTATATTCTTCACATGGCGTGGCAAACATCATATGCAGGAAGTTTTCTGCATAAGTCAGATTATTTTTCGGATAGTTAAACGGCAAGCCATTTGAGTAGCGGTAACACATTGCCGCAATCGTCGGAATTTTGGAAATCAAACGATAAATGGCAATTTCACGGTGTTTCTGATCGGTAATATCCAAGCTGTCTTGGTAGAAAGCAGACAAGGCGCCAACTACCCCCACCATCATTGCCATTGGATGCGCATCGCGACGGAAGCCGCGGAAGAACCAAGTCAACTGTTCGTGCACCATAGTGTGGTGGCTTACGATATTGGTAAATTCTTTTTTCTGTTCTGCATTCGGTAATTCGCCATAAATCAACAAGTAGCAAACTTCCAAATAATCGGATTTTTCTGCCAATTGCTCAATTGGATAACCGCGGTAGTAAAGCAAACCTTCTTCACCATCGATATAGGTAATCTTAGATTCACAGCTTGCAGTGGACACAAAACCAGGGTCAAAAGAGAACAAACCAGTGTGTTTGGTTAATGCGCGGATATCGATGACATCATTTCCTAATGATGCTTCCAATACCGGCAATTCCAATGCCTCTTGGTTTGGGGTGTTGAGTTTTACTGTTTTAGACATTCTCTGCTCCTTTGTAAAATGAGGCTTTTATGCGTTTTGCTTTACAGCACGGTCTTATTTTCAGACGAACTATAAACTATTTCACAATATATTGAAAAACACTGTATCAATATTTTATTTTATGCCTGTCTGATTCTATCAAGCAATGGAATAAGATGAGTTTTTTCAGTTTTCGTATAACCGTTAACCAAAGCTAACAAGTCTTGATCTTGAAACTCAAGAATTTCAACAAACGCGGATAATTCCTCATCATTTAATTGCTCAAATTCTCTTTCTATAAACCGGCCAAGAACCAAATCAAGCTCTAATAGCCCTCGACGGGTTTGAAAACGGATTTTTCGTTTTGCAGTATCATCAAATACCATTTTAGACTGCTCGTTTCAACATAATTTCTTTAATCTTACCGATTGCACGAGTAGGATTCAAGTGTTTCGGGCAAACATCAACACAGTTCATAATGGTATGGCAGCGGAACAAACGATACGGATCGTTCAAATCATCCAAACGCTCGTTGGTAATGGTATCGCGACTATCAGCAATAAAACGGTAAGCATTTAACAAACCAGACGGGCCTACGAATTTATCAGGATTCCACCAGAATGAAGGGCATGCAGTCGAACAACATGCACACAAGATACACTCATACAAACCATCCAGTTCTTTACGATCTTCTTGAGTTTGCAAACGCTCTTTATCCGAATCAATCGGCGTATCGTTTACCACATAAGGTTTAATAGAATGATATTGTTTAAAGAATTGAGTCATATCCACGATCAAATCGCGGATAACCGGTAAGCCCGGCAATGGACGGATTTTAATCGGCTGCTTCAGGCTACGAATGTCAGTCAAACAAGCTAAGCCGTTTTTACCGTTGATGTTCATGCCGTCTGAACCGCAAATACCTTCGCGGCAGGAGCGACGGAACGACAAGGTATCGTCTTGAGCTTTCAGCTTAACCAATGCATCCAATAATTTCACGTCGGTTGGTTCGATCTCCAACTCGTATTTCTGCATATAAGGTTTTGCATCAACATCAGGGTTGTAGCGGTAAACTTCAAAACTTACTTTTTCCATGAGAAGTGTTCCTTTTCTCACGAGCGGCTTGATGAATGATTATAGAATTTCAAACCGTCGGTGTAGGGTCTATTTTTCTGATATTTTCAGGCAGCCTTTAATACGCTAATACGCCGCCTGAAATCTGGATACATTAGTAAACGCGTTTGGCCGGTTCGATATAATCAACGGTCAGCGGCTTGGTGTGTACCGGTTTATAACTCAAGGTGTTGCTCAATGAATGATACAGGGTATGTTTCATCCAGTTTTCATCATCGCGCTCAGGGTGGTCATCTGAAGCATGTGCTCCACGTGACTCTTTACGCGCCTCAGCAGATACCAAAGTTGCTTTCGCTACTTCAATCAGGTTATCCAATTCTAAAGCCTCAATGCGCGCAGTATTCCACACTTTGCTCTTGTCTTTGATTTCGGTGCGTTTCACACGCTCGGCGATTTCCATAATTTCTTTTACGCCTTTGCTCAAAATTTCATCGGTACGGAATACACCTGCGTGAAGTTGAACAGAACGCTGCAAATCACGACGCAATTCATCAACATTTTCACCATCAGTTTGGTTATCCAAACGATCCAAGCGTTGCGCAGTCAACTGACCGGCATTTTCCGGCAAAGCTTTCCAACCTTCTTGCGCTCTAATGAAATCGATCATGCTATCGCCCGCTGCTTTACCAAACACTACCAAGTCAAGCAATGAATTGGTACCCAAACGGTTGGCGCCGTGAACAGAAGCACACGCACACTCACCGGCAGCATACAAGCCTTTTACCACTGACTCATATTCGTCGCCCTTAGGCACAATCACTTCACCATGATAGTTAGTCGGAATACCACCCATCATATAGTGGGTTGTCGGCACAACAGGAATCGGGTCTTTAATTGGGTCGATACCGGCAAACTGGATAGAAATCTCACGAATACCCGGCAGTTTTTCCATAATCTTTTCGGCACCGATGTGGTCGATTTTCAGCAATACATGGTCTTTGTTTTTACCACAGCCACGACCTTCATAAATCTCCATCGCCATGGCGCGGGAAACCACGTCACGAGACGCCAGGTCTTTAACGGTTGGCGCATAACGTTCCATGAAACGTTCGCCGTTAGCGTTCAGCAAAATGCCACCCTCACCACGCACACCTTCGGTAATCAATACGCCGGCACCTGCCACACCGGTCGGATGGAATTGCCAGAATTCCATGTCTTCCAATGGAATACCTGCACGGGCGCAAATACCCAAACCGTCACCGGTATTCATGTAGGCATTGGTCGAAGATGCGTAAATACGCCCCCCCCCACCGGTAGCAAACATTACCGCTTTAGCGTGGAAAATGTACACATCACCAGTTTCCATTTCCATAGCAGTCACACCAACCACATCACCTTCTTCATCACGAATCAGGTCTAATGCCGTCCACTCTACAAAGAATTGGGTATTGGCGCGAACGTTTTGCTGATACAAAGTATGCAGCATGGCATGACCGGTGCGGTCGGCAACCGCACAGGCACGCTCTACCGCACGCTTACCATGTTCAGCCGTATGACCACCAAACGGACGTTGGTAAATTTTGCCGCTTTCCACACGGTCAAAAGGCATACCCATGTGTTCCAGCTCGATAACCGCTTCAGGTGCCGCACGACACATAAATTCAATCGCATCTTGGTCGCCCAACCAGTCAGAGCCTTTTACGGTGTCGTACATATGCCAATCCCAACGATCTTCCTGTACGTTACCCAAGGAAGCAGAAATACCGCCTTGTGCAGCAACAGTATGCGAACGGGTCGGAAACACTTTAGACAATACGGCACAATTCAGACCGGATTTAGACAATTGCAGGGCAGCACGCAGACCTGCACCACCGCCGCCAACAATCACGGCATCAAACTTGCGAACAGGAAAACTCATACTTACCCCCAAATAACTTTAACTGAATATACCAAGCAGCCAACCAACCAAACAATAGTAGCTACTTGCAAAAATAAACGCAGACCAAACGATTTAATATAGTCCATCCACAAGTCACGAATACCAACCCATGCATGCAGGAACAAAGCAATAAAGCTCACCTGAGTAAACAATTTCACCCAAGTTTGGTCAAAAAATGCCTGCCATGCGGCATATTCTTTTGGCAATGCCAATAAGAATGCAATCAGCACAACAGTATAAATCAGCATGATGACAGCAGTTGCACGCTGCATCGCCCAATCTCTCAAACCGTAGTGGGCACCGGTTAATTTACGATCTACCATAACAAGGCTCCAATCACTACAGTCAATACCAAAGCAGCAACAAACACCAGTTTCGCCGTATTGCGGGCTGTGTTCAATTCCAAACCTTTATGCGCGTCCAACAACAGGAAGCGGATGCCGGCCAAGCTGTGATGCAGATACGCCCACAACAAGCCAATCAACGCCAACTTCACCAGCGGATTGGAAACAAAGGCACGATAGGCTTCAAAATCTGACTGTTGGCTTAATGTGCCTGACAGTAAGTAAAGCAATACCGGCAGAGCAATAAACAAAACAACACCGCTAATACGGTGCAAAATAGAAACAATCCCCGGTATCGGTAAGCGGATATTAGGGATTTCTAGAAAGACAGGACGTGGTTTGGCGGACATGGTCTGTTCCTCTGAATTTATTTTCTTCTCAAAATCGGGTAGCGCAAAACTACAATGAATTACACTTGCTATAATTTACATGGTTTATCGCCATTTGAACAGCCCAATTTGTAAACAATCTAATAAATTTTTACAAAAATGAGACAAAATAATTTTATCGTATTTCTTTTTGACTACTCCTTTCGCCTGATAATTGATAATATCAACCTAAACTGCTATCCCGCAAAAAAACATTCAACTTATCTGAATTTATTCACCTGGCTGCGCTTGTAAAACTCCCATTCGCTCATGATCAATCGACATTATTTTGATATTAATTAAGTACGGTAATCATTTAATCCTGCTTTAGCATTTCATTATTTTGCTGCTTATCATAAAACTGCATTGAGTTGACGTATCTTAATCATCCAATCTCTTATACTTCTTATAATTTCCCGTTCCAATGTTTTTCATCAAATCAAACAAGAAGAATGGCCAAGCAACACATATCATGACAACGATTAAAAGGGCTTTTCTATGAATGCTATGAACGATTCAAACTCAGCTTCCCCTGAAAACTATATTCCAAAATTCAGACGCAAAAAACTCAATGAACCCGGCTTTCTACGCAAGCTTGGGCGCTTTGCGGGCAGATTGGGCGCACCGGTAGTCCGCCAGCTTTATGCATTGTATTTTTTGTGGAAATCACCGCACACGCCCAAACAGGCAAAAATGATTATCGTAGGTGCATTAGTGTATTTTTTCAGCCCAATTGATGCCATTCCCGATTTATTGGGACCCTTGGGATTCACCGATGATATTGCCGTAATCACATTGGTTTACAGCCAAATGAAAGCCTATCTGACCGAAGATATTCGTGAACAAGCCCGCATTGCCACCGCTAAGATTTTAGGTAAAAAATAAACAGCAAAAAAAAGGCCGTCTGAAATTCAGACGGCCTTTTTATTTTAAATCACATTATTGCAACGGAGACATATTCATCACTTCCATCAGGAAATTGGTAAATGCCGGATTACTTGGTTTGCTGTTCATGCTCTTCCAACGTTGCTGCCAACCGCGCAAAGCGTTTTGGATATACAACTTGGATTGTTGAGTAGTGATTTCACCACGTTGGCTATCCACGGCAGAACGCAGATAAACTTCATACATGCTGTCGTCAACAGAGTTGCGACCCACCAATTGAATACGATAGCGGTTTAAGTATTGGGCAGCTTGAACCTTAGTCATCTTTCCTTGGCTGACCTGATAACTCAAGCGTGTCGCTTCGTCACGGATTTTGGAAACATCTGACCAGTGGCTAGAAGCCAAACGGAAACCGGCAGCCGGCTTCTCAGTTACTTGGACATTAGTCGGACGCACCGGCACTTCTTTTAAGGTTGGCACGTAGATAGATTGACAACCGGCAAGTGCCGCCAATGTAAATAAGAGGGGGATATATTTTTTCATGTGGGTCATTATAATCAGATTCGTCGAATAGTCCAAATGATGGTCGCACTGATACATGATCAAGTTTGCTCAATTACAACATATTTCGAATAAGTCGTCATCATGTGGAAAATGAAACACAACAAAAAAGGCCGTCTGAAACGGCCTCTTCAATAACCAATATTATGCCAAAAACCAATATTATGCCAAATCGGCAAATAATGGCGTAGAAAGATAACGCTCGCCATAAGAAGGAATCAATACCACAATCAATTTGCCTTCGTTTTCAGGGCGCTTCGCCAATTGCAATGCACTCCAAACGGCTGCACCGGAAGAAATACCCACCAAGATACCCTCTTTTTCCGCCATCGCACGAGCAGTCTCGAATGCAGCTTCATTTGGCGCCTGGATGATTTCATCGTAAATAGAAGTATTCAATACACTCGGTACGAAACCGGCGCCAATACCTTGAATCGGGTGTGGACCTTTCTCACCACCGCTCAATACCGGCGATGCCTCCGGCTCTACCGCAACAATTTTGACATCGGGTTTGTGTTGTTTCAATACTTCTCCCACACCCGTTACTGTGCCGCCAGTACCGACACCAGCCACAAAAATATCTACTTTACCATCGGTATCACGCCAAACTTCTTCGGCAGTGGTTTCACGGTGGATTTGCGGATTGGCCTCATTGTCAAATTGACGCGGCATGAAGTAAGTGCTTGGATTTTCGTCAACCAAAGATTGTGCTTTGGCAATCGCGCCACCCATGCCTTCTGCAGCCGGTGTCAAAATCAATTCGGCACCAAATGCACGCAACAACATTTTGCGCTCTTTACTCATGCTCTCCGGCATAGTGATGGCCAGTTTATAGCCGCGGGCAGCACATACCATTGCCAAACCGATACCGGTATTACCGCTGGTTGCTTCAACAATCACGGTATTTTTGTTGATTTTACCGGCCTTTTCCGCCTGCTCAATCATCGCTTCTGCAATACGGTCTTTTACGCTGCTGCCCGGGTTGAAGAATTCCAACTTCACAGCAACGTCGGCTTTTAAACCTTCGGTCAAACGGTTTAATTTCACCAACGGGGTATTGCCGATTAGTTCGGTAATGCTGTTTGCAATTTTCATGTTCTGCTCCTGAATAAAGATAATACAGCCTGCATGTTAATCTGAGGCCGTCTGAAAAACCAATATTTAATATTTCTTACTTTATAACTTTTTGTTTAAAAACGCCCTACCATGATGATGGATAAAATTACCGCCACCTGAACAATCAACAACATCAAAAAACCGCTTTGCAATTGCCGGCTGCTGAATAAGCTGGCCGATTGATTCATAATTTTAGCGCGGTGCACATAAAATACTGCCATTAAAACCAATTGCAATACAAACCAATAGCTTGGTTCCAGAGCATAAAAAACCAACAATGCCGGCATGGAAAAAACAGAAGTGCCTTCTGGATAATGATACCAAACCATACCTGCCAGCAAAATAAACACCGAAGTCATCAACGCATTACTGACTGCAAACAAGCTTAACAAGGGATGCGCTTCATCAGCCTGCCAAAATTGGCCGTCGGGCGTTTTTAGCCAATGATTTAAAAAGAAAAAAATACTGCCTACCGTTAAATAAAAATGCGGAATAAACAAAGGCCCGATATGGGTGATGCCCCAAGCACCCGGTATCAATTCGGCACCTAAAAAGCCCACAGCCAGCCATGTGATTACTGCCGCCCAAAACCATTGGAATTTCTCAGCTTTGAAAATCAGCCCCAAGAAAAATACGGCATAAATCACGGCCGCCCATAAATCAAAATGAAAAACCATCTTAATATTGCAACTCGCCTTCAAACACCGTCTCAGCAGGGCCGGTCATCATCACATCATCACCATTCTGCCAACTGATAAACAATTCCCCACCGGGCAATCTCACTTTAACAGGCACACCGCTATCCAGTAAACCTAACTGCACACCGGCCACAACTGCCGCGCAAGCACCTGTACCGCATGCCTGCGTTTCGCCCGCACCACGCTCATAAACACGCAACCGAATCGATTGTCGATCTACAATCTGCATAAAACCAACATTCACGCGTTCCGGAAATTGATTGTGCGATTCGATGGCTTCGCCCCAACGCTCGACCGGTGCATTCTGCGTGTCCTCAACCACAATGATTGCGTGCGGATTACCCATATTGACGCAGCTCACCGAAATCGATTCCAGACCCACCAACACAATATGCGTTAAAGCATCATCTGCTTCATTGCTCACCGGTACAAACGGAATTTCAGACGGCATAAATTTCGGTTTGCCCATATTTACTGTGATCAAACCGTTATCCAGTAATTTCGGCACAATCACACCACCGGCGGTTTCTACCAATATTTCCTGCTTGTCGGTTAAGCCTTTATCCACGACAAACCGCACGAAACAACGCGCACCGTTACCGCATTGCTCTACTTCTCTGCCATCTGCATTAAAGATTCGGTAACGAAAATCCACCGCTTCGGATGATGGCTTTTCCACCACCAAAAGCTGGTCAAAACCCACTCCGCGAAAACGGTCAGACCATTGCGCCAAAGGCGCTTCTTTTGGATCAAACTGCTGCTCAATGCCGTTAACCACCATAAAATCATTGCCTAAGCCGTGCATTTTTGTAAATTTTAAAGTTTTCATCATTACTTCCTAACCGTTATCTGCCTGAAGGTATTATTCAGCCAGCAGACAGACTTACTATATGACTTAAATATAAATATAAATATATAAAGCGTCATGCTCGTCAAATTAAACTATTTCAACTGCTAAATACTAAAATTATTTTGGTTCAAAATACCATCGGAACACATTCTACCTTAGTTCAGCTCAATTTTTACGTCCTACCACTTCTAGCTATGACAACATTGAAGCGAAATAACACAGCATCTTGATTACATTTTGTAAGAATCATCTAAAAATATTTCATCACAACCCCAATATTGTGCACGAAAAACAACACTCCTAACAATCGGTGCAAAAATACGACAAACGGTATTTTTAAGGAAATAAACGGTATTTTTAAATTTTAAAGCATCAGCATCTTTCACCCCTTAACGTTTTATCCAAAACAAATATATGATTTTTAAATAATTAATTTGTCATATTTTTTTAAAGCCGCTTGAATATAAAATAAATTTCAAAATTAAAATGTCAACAATTAGAATAATAACTACTAAAAAATAAACCGCTTATCGAAATTTTTGCTCATTTATCGCTTGTCATTTATCCACAAACATTGCAAAATGCATACATCGAAACACGGAACACAACAATATGTTCCGACAAAACAAAATTTTTATAAATTAAAAAATTACACATTAACAAAATTACGACAAACGTTTAACTCATAAGGACAATATCATGAACATCCGCCAAACTTTAACCGCTTTAGTTGCTTTCACCCTTTTAGCCGGTTCACAAACCGTCATGGCAAGCAATGTTGCTTTCTATCAAAAAGTCTCTGAAGCCACTACACCGATTACCGGCAAGGTAGCCATGCGATTGACTATTGGTGCAGACGGCGATGTTCATAATGTACGCGTGGTTCGCAGCAGCGGCTCAAGCAGCATCGACAACAGCGCTGTTCAATGGATGGAAGCGCAGACCATGTCACCTGTATTGATCAACGGCATTGCTCAAGAATTCAGTGTTGTGAAAGAAATCAAATTTTCAGAAGGCAAAAATATTCAACAAGCCAGCTTGAAATAAACTATTACATCTCCTTGTTTACCCCGAGCGCCAACAAGCACTTTCCCAAGAAAGCGCTTGTTGGCGTTTTCGTTTCCAAAAACCAACAAAACATCTGCTAATTTTTGATTTTTACCTAGCATAACGAAAATCAGCAAAAGAAACGGTATACTCATAACCGTCAGTTTTAATGAAGAAATTTCCAAAGGAAAACAATGAAAAAAATTCTGTCAGCCGCACTCGCCATTGCCGCCTTAAGCGCCTGCTCGGTAGGCACACCCGGCATGTCTGTGGGCTTGGGCGTAGGTACCCGATTGGGCAGCCATGTCGGCTTGGGCACTTCTTTGAATATCCCTGTTCGCTTGGATCAAACCAAAATCGGTTCCAACACCGACCAAAGCAAAAACAGTGGCGTGAATATCATTGACGAACAAATCGTGACTTATTTTGACACACACGGCAATGCTTCTAATAATGCGGTGAAAGGCGGTTTTTACCGTCAATTGTTAAGCAAGCGCAATAACGAATATGTGGTGCAAGATTTTTACAGCGACAACAGCATCAAGCGCACCGACCCTTACACCATCAACCGTGACCAATTAATGCAATTTCGCGCGACACCGGCCAATGGCTCGCTGACGACTTATGCTTACAACGGCAACGTTATGCAGCAGCAAGTTTTCCAAAACGGCAAATTGGTTAGCGCAAAATACTGATTACTGCAAAATACACAGCTTACGCAAATCATGATGACGCCTAGCTTTCAGACCGCTTAATAACATAACCTTGCCATCGAATGCTACAGATAAAATAAATTTTCTTAGCTTTCAATTATTTGTAATATTGCTACGAGTTTATTACCTTTTATCGGTTGACACATTTTTTGCAGACGCTATAATACGCTCCATTCCCCGATAGCTCAGTCGGTAGAGCGACGGACTGTTAATCCGCAGGTCCCTGGTTCGAGCCCAGGTCGGGGAGCCAAATTAAAAAGCTTGAACATATGTTCAGGCTTTTATTCTTTTGTGTTTTCTAAAAATCAATGCCGTCTGAAAAGGTTCAGACGGCATTGATTTTTATTGCGTACTTACTTGCTTCATCCACGCAAATAATTCGTCTAAATCATAATCTCCACTGTGCGGCACTCCCCAAGGCAAAGCATAATCAACTTTTGCGCCATTGTTTTGCAGCTTGGCCGCCAATACGGCAGACACCGCTAATGAAGTGTCGCGGTCATTGGTACCGACGCGGATGCGCCAGTTTTTCGGCATTTTCGCGTTGGCGTCGCCCACATAATTCAACGGATTCATCATTTTAATGTCTTTTGCGGCAGCCATGGTTGCGCCTTTTACGGTGCTGTTGGTCATGGCAAATGCGGTGAAATGCTGTTTGTCGGTATCGGCATTGCCGAACAATTGGTTTTCACCGGTCGATAAATCCACGCCGTCAAATGCAGGCGGCGTTTTCTGACGGCCTGCGGTTTTTGCATATTGGACAAAATCAACCGCCGTTACCTTACCGTTGCTCACCGCCAACCAAGCGGCTTCCACTTCTTTGCCGGCATCTAATTGTTTCTGTGCCGATTGCGCCAAAAATACGGTCACGAAATCTTTAAAGCTGCCGTTGCCATGTTGATCCAAAGTCAATGCACGGCCTTTCGCATCTTTCAGGTTCAAGCTGTTGATGTAGGCGGGGTACATGGGTTTGAGTCTATCCGACAAGTTTTTTTGCGCTTCGGTGAGCGTGCCCGGCACCAATTCGCGCTTGACGTTGTAATCGAGCATGGTTACGCTCATTTTTTTGTAATCGTTGACACCGTTGAACTGCCATTCATAAGCCATGTCGGCGTGTTCCAAATCGGTAACCGGACAATATGCGGAAACGGCAAAAATATCATCGCGCGCATTCGCTGCGCCCAAGGCTTTCAGATGCGCTTCATAATCCGGATGGTTGCCGCTTGCGCCCAATAATGAAGAAAGCGCACCACCCGCACTGGTGCCGTTGGAAATAATTTTTTCAGCATTTCCCGGCATCACTTTATCATTGGCTTTCAAGTAACGTACTGCCGCTTTTAAATCGACAATTGCTGCCGGAGCTTTACCGTTGGCAGAAGTTCGGCCGCGCGCACCTGCCAAAGCCACCACATAGCCTTTCGATAAGGCCACCGCTGCCGCATTCGGTGATTGCACCGCATTTTCAGCTATTGACCCGTACGGGCTTTTCAATTCAGGCTTCGCCGGTTTGGCAGGCATATAGCCACCAATTTGATTGGGAAAGAAAATCGGTGCTGTCTCTGCTGTAAAGCCGTCAATGCTGCCATTTTGATAATATTGCTCCGGCACATAAATATTCATCACTTCATACTCGGCATCGATCAGATTTTTGACGTACACAATGCCCTCATAAGCACGGAATCTAATCGTTTCGCCATTTACCACCATGCTTTGCTCGGTGTATGGCTGTTTGGAAAAATCCAAGTCATGGTTCACCTTACCTGATACGGCCGCACAAGCACCCAAGCCTATGGCCACGGCAACCGTCAATAATGTTTTATTTACTGCATTCATGCTGATAACCTTAATCATTCAATGAACGATTTCAATTATGCGCCCAACTTTGGTTTATTCGGGTTAAGAAGCAGAAAAAACCGCGCTATAATAGTGCTTTTCAGACGACCTCACTCATGACTTCCCTCCCCTTGCAAAGCTACACCGTATATCGTGCCGATACACACGGCCTGCATAAAGAACAAGACGTGCTGGCCGAAGAAACCGCCGTTGCCCTGGTCTATAACGGCATTACCCATGTGGTCTTGATGGCCACGCCGCAAAATTTGGAAACCTTGGCCTTAGGATTCAGCTTGAGCGAAGGCATTTTGACCACAGCTTCCGAACTGTACGACATCGAAGTCAACGAAGCCTGCGACGGCATTGAAGTTCATCTCGACATCGCTTCCGCACGTTTTCAAGTTTTAAAAGAACGCCGCCGCAACATGACCGGCCGCACCGGCTGCGGTTTGTGCGGCATTGACAGCTTAGCCGCGGTCAAACCGCAATTGCCGCAAGTACCACGCGGTCAAGCCTTGACCATCACCGACATTCAGACGGTCTTAGCCGATTTCGATAACCATCAACCCTTACGGCAATCCGTAGGCTCCGTGCACGGCGTTGCTTGGGTGCAAAACGGCCGTATTTCAGCCACGTTTGAAGATGTCGGCAGACATAATGCCTTAGATAAACTAATCGGCCACGGCACGCAACAAGCTTACGATTGGCAGCACGGCTTCGCGCTGATTTCCAGCCGCGCCAGTTACGAAATGGTCGCCAAAGCCGCCGCCATAGGCATAGGCAGCATCGTCGCCGTATCCGCCCCAACCGCGCTGGCAGTGCGCTTGGCCGAACAAGCCCGTATGACCTTAATCGGTTTCGCCCGCCCGCATAAGTTTACCGTTTATACCCATCCGCAATATATTGTGAAATAAATATTCAAATCCGCTTGACACATATTTTTTCAGACCGACTGTTGATGAATAGGCCGTCTGAAACACACCACAAGGAAAATACATGAAAACCACCACCATCAAGCCAGTTGAAGAAATCCAAAAAGGCTTGTTCCACACTCCTTTCTGGCTGGCACCGGAAAAAGAAATTTTTACCGAACGTGCGGTGCGTTTCAAGGAATTGGCGCAGGCAGACAAAAGCAAATGGAATCTTTACCTGTCACTGCTTGCCACCGTTTGCGAAGCGCAACAAACTGTGATGGCGCGCCATGATTTAACCCTAAACCAATTGGGAGAAAGCGCAACCGTTTTGCCGGCAGCCTTGAGTGGCAATGTGCCGTCTGAATTTTTTGAAGTCTTTGGCGACATTCTGAAAGAAGTGAACGGCAAAATCACCGCCACCGCCGCCATCGAAGTGAGCAAGTTGAAAGCCTTGAGCCAAGCACAAGCCGAAGCCTTGGCCAAGCGCGTATTGACCCAAACCACCGAAGACCAAGACCGATCGGCCGAAATCTGGGCGCAAGCCGCGCTGCAAGTAATTTGGACAGCATGGACATTGCAACTGACCGAAGACCATGTCCGCCCAACCGAAGACCGCACCATCTGCCCTTGCTGCGGCACCGAACCGGTCGGCAGCGTGGTGTTGATCAAAGGCGATTTAAACGGTTTGCGCTACATGCATTGTCCCTTGTGCAACAGCCGCTGGAACGTACTGCGCGCCAAATGCCCGACTTGCGGCGATGCAGGCAATATGCGCATTCAGCACATCGATGAAAAAAGCACCCCGGAATTGGCGCCGGTATATCAAGGTGCGCATGCCGAAAGCTGTAAATCCTGCCACAGCTACCGCAAACTTTACCGGCTCGACAAACAGCAATATGCCGACCCTGTAGCCGATGACTTGGCCTCACTGGGCTTGGACATTGTGGTCGGCGAAGCAGGTTTCGACCGCGCCGGCGGCAATCCTTTTTTATTGTTAGATTAATTCCGTCATTCTGTTATTAATACAAAAAGCCGTCTGAAAATAAATTTTCAGACGGCTTTTATATTCACATCCAAGCCAATCACTTCTTAACGTTAACGCGGTACCGGTTCACACTTGGTTTGGAATTTATTGTTTTTATCATCGTAGGTCAGGGTTGTAACACCGTCTACAATGCGCAATTCTGTCGCATTGCCAAAGAAACCGGCATTATTTTGGAAACGCTCACCTTGGCCTGCAGGCGCTTTTTGCAATACCGCACTCGGATTGCCCGCCACGTTCAGAGCAGTCACTTTCACACGATCCGCACCGCCTTTAGTCGTACCGGAAACACGGATTTTTGCACCATTGTCACACACAAAATCATGCTCCGCCTCAACCTGTTGCGGATGCACCGAGTTACACGCAGCCAAAATCGCCGCAACCGGCAAAACTGCTAATAAATGAGCTACTTTCATATCCATCTCCTATCGTATTAAATTATTAATATTAATAAATTCATTTCACCAGACTACAATTTCATATTAGCAAAACTAATTTGAGATAGCAAACCGGTTTGGTTAAAAATACCCTATTTATCCTTTAAAAAAACAGACACAAGTAGCAAAACACCATTTTCTTTACTTATTTTTTATAAGAAAAAGAAATAGTTAAAATGATAGCGTAAAAAAACATTAGTTTATTTAAGATAATCTGATATTAATTATTGTGCGTAACTAAAGCAATAAATCATACTAGCACATAGATGATAAAAACAAAGCCTCAGATGCAACAAAACCGCTTTATAATTAAAAGCGGTTTTTACTTAAACCATAGTGACGGAATGCGTTAGATTGCGACGGAGAGACCCTGATTTTTAATTCAAATATATGATTTTAAATAACTAAATTTATTCAATATTTAAAAATACCGTAAAAAATACCGTAAATTTGCACAAGTCACCCATTTTTCGCCCTGTTTTTTGCTTACCGGCGCAAATCAGATTTAGGCCGCCTGCATCATTTTTCAGACGGCCTAACCTATCGGCTGAAACAGCCCCATCCACCCCAAATTAAAAATAAGCGTATATAGGTGCTAAAAAACAGCGGGAACAGCGGGAACGCGGGAACATTTGACTTAAATAATTGATTTTTGGTAACAAAATGTTCCCGCTCCCTTTTTGGCCAGCGGGAACACTTTCCGCCAAAACCGCCCTATTTACTATCTATCCCAATGATTTAAAACAATAAATATCGAAAATACACCAGCGGGAACAGCGGGAACATTTTCAGCCGGTCAGCCTGTTTCCCTGCCCCAAATACCCTAGAAACACAAAAAAGCCGCCTGAATTTTCAGACGGCCTTTGCTTGGCCGGTGTTATTTCGGCTCGGGCGGCTCAATGCCGATCAGTACATAATGCGCCCCATACCCACGCTTTTTGTAGGTAAAGCGGTTTTCTTTTTCGTTGCGCTTTAACCAGTTTGCATCATATAACACGCGGCAAACCTTATTCCGGTCAAAGCTGCCGCATATTTCGTCAATAAACACGGCGGGAATAATCCAATACTCGTCAGCTTCTTTCTGCCCGCCCCGCTTAATCCAGCCTGCGTGGTTGCGGTCGGTGCTGCCGCCTATGGTGCTGTTCCAATCGGTAAATCTCACGCTCTGCCCGAACCGCTGCATAAAGTCGCTTGTCTGCTCTTTGATTTTTTCATCTTCATACTTGCCTGTTCCGTTGGTTGCTAACCATTCGTCAAAGCATTGTTTCACACCGGCCATGCCCACACCGGCGGGCAAGCCGGTAACAGGGGCGGCCATCTCCAGGGCGGCGGCAACCAATGCAAAGCGGCGGGCAAAGCGGCGGGCTTGGCCTGAAAGCTCGGGCAACGTTGCCGTAAATGCGGCGATGCGCTCTTTGACGGCGGCGGGTGCGGTTTGGTCTGTCAGGCGGATAAATGCGCGTCCTGCGTGGCCGTGGTGCTGCTCTGCTGCTTCCTGCAAATGCTCCGACAATAACGCGCCATCGGTAAAGCCGTGCAGCGTGTCATAAATGCCGTATTGTGCGGCGGCTCGGATATTGGGCAAGCGGGTTGCCTGCCCTGCGTTCCAGTCGTTATCTGCTTTCAGAATGCTGCTCGGTGTTTTTTCGCCGGTGGAAAGCATCAACACACGCCAGCGGGTCAAAGCCCGATTGCCGCCGTCTTTTGCGCCCTGTGCTTTGTTTACACCGTTCATCAGGCTATACACGGTATTGCCGATTACTTTGGGGGCGGCTTGGCTGATTTCGTCCAACACCAGCAAGCCGTCATTGCGGGCGGCGGCGGTGTTGTTAAACGCTAAGGCCGTTCCCTGCCATGTCATGATACTTTCAGACGGCCTGCTCCATACGCTCAAGGCAACACGCGCGGCGGTGGTCTTGCCGTCCGATGAATCGCCATACAGATGAAAACCGCCCGATTCTTCGCCCAATAACGACAACAGCGGCGCGGCTAAGGCGGTGCCAAGGGCAAGGCATAGGCGGCTGTTACCGGCTGCATAACGGGCTATCTGCTGCTGCCATGCTTCCAGCGTTCCCGCCGGTGTGTAGGCTGCTGCTTGGCTGGTGTCGCCATTGTAGATAATGCGCGGGGCTTCCTTGCCGTGGTGGATTGCTTCGCCATTGGGTAACAGATAAACGCCGCCATGCCAGCCTGCGCGGTCGGTAATGGTATATGGCCGGTTGCTGCCGTGGTTTTGCAGATAATCGGCCAAACGTTCACGCTTCACGCGCCCGCTTAAGATGGTAATGCCGTATTGCTGTAATTGCCGCCAGCCTGCATTGCTGCCTATATCGGCCTGCGGTATAGCCGCCTGCTTGGTTTGGCGGGTCAGGCGGTCGCGCCATTCGATAATGCGGTAATGGCTGCCCTGTTCGTCTATGCCCCGCCCGATTAGCTCAATCGGATCGGCCAGCAATAACGGCGGCTGCTCGCGGGAATTACCGTCTTTATCGTGGGTAATGCCGATGTACTGTACGCCATTACTGCTTACTTCGTAGCGGGGTTTCAATTGATAGCTTTCGCCGTTCATGCTGTCCACGCCCTCGAACAGTTTAATAAAATCGGGTTTTCTGCCGGTCTGCTTGTCTTTCTCTGCGGTGTCTGTCATTATTCAATCTCCGTTAAATGCTTTTTCCGTGTGCAAAGGCCGTCTGAAAATCAGGCGGCTTTTGCTTTGCCGTCAATCGTTGATACCGCCTGCTGCTTCCGCTGCCCGCATGGCGTTCAATTCATCCAGCGCATCGGTATCGGGCGTGTCGCTTTTCCAAATAAACACGTCTAAGCCCGCCTGTTTTGCCCGCCGTGCCAGCTTGCCGGCCGCTTCCAATCCTGCTGCGTCATGGTCGGCGTAAATGCCCAATGCCTGCAATTCAGACGGCCATTTGAATGATTTCAGGCCGCCGGTGCTTAAACAGGCCGATACCGGCCAGCCGGTCAATTCATGTGCGGCTAAAGCGGTTTCTATGCCCTCACACACCATCAAAGCATTGCTTACCGGCTGAAACAGCCGCACGGCATGGCCTGATAACCAGCTCACTCCCTCGAATCTCACTTGCATTTTTTTGGCCGGTAATTGCGCCCCTGTTTCGGGGTGGTGCAAATTCAGTTTGGTGTAGCTCTGCGTATGGCCGCCGCCGTCGCCCTGCGGTTTGGTGTAGCAGCGTTTCAGGTAGGTAATGTGCAGGCCTGCCAATGTGCCGTCTGTTTCGGTAATGGCGGCAATCATGGCGGGAAAGCGGCCTATTTCTTTCCAGCCTTCCAAACATTCCGCCCAATAGGGCAAGGCGGCGTGATAACGCAATGCTTCGGGGTATGGCTCGGCAATGGACAGCCCCCTGCCTTGCAGATAACCGCAAACAGGGTCGCCATCGGTCAACGGTGCGGCCTGTTCCCATATCGCGGCCAGTTTATTCAGGCGGTCTTTGGGCGGTGTTTTCGGGGGTGGGAGCGGTACCGCACGCGGCGCGGCGGCTGGTGTCTGCTCTGCCATGCCCAATACACCGGCAACGGCTAACGCTGCTTCATGGAATGAATAACCGAAGTAGTGCATCAGCAAGTCAAAGCCGTCGCCCGCGCCGTTTTTGTAGTGGGTGCAGATAAAGCCGCCGTTACCGCCCTTATCGTCAAAGCGGTAGCGGTCTGTTCCGCCGCAAGCAGGGCATGGCTGGTGTTTGTTGGTCAGGCTTTCAGACGGCAAGCCAAGTGCGGTTAAAATGCCGTGCCAGTTACCGGCGGCGCATTGTCGGATTTCGTGATAATCAAGGCGGCTCATTGCGCTGCTCCTTTCGGTATCGGCTCATAAACCACGGCTGCCATCGGATCGGCGGTATAGACTTGCTCCCATGCGGCGGGCGGCTCTGCTGCCATCGGTTCGGCGGTGGCGGGCTTGGTGCAGGCGTAAACCGTCATGACAACGGCGGCGGCCAAAGCGGTGCGGATAGCGTATTTCATGGCGGTTATCCTTTCAGCCGCGTTGCTCGGCGGCAAAGGCCAAATCATCGGCCAAATCGCTCAACATGGTTCGGCTTTCGCCCAATAGCAGGGTTTGGGTCAGGCCGTGGTAAAAGTCAGCTCCCTGCAATTCCAAGTTCTCTTGCGGTATTGAGTTCATTACTATGCCCATACCGTGCTGAATATCGGCAAGATGGTTTTCCGCGCCCTTCATCAATTCGGTTAAGATTTCCGTCTCCTGCTTGCTCAATTGGCGGATTTGCGGCTCGGCCAGTTTGAACAGGTTGTCCAACAAGCTGCAAAGACAGGTATAGCCTGCGGTGGCGTTGATGGTTTTAGGGGCGTTGGTGGTGTTGGTTTTCATGATATTTGCTCACTTTCCGGCGGTGCTTTGCTTTTGTCATGACTGATATAAATCAATCACTTACAGAAACACACGCTCAATTAAAGATGTAGTTCCCCCTGCTGTAACGCATATCAGCAATAGCAAGGGCGGTTATCGGGGGTTAGTTTGGCATGTGGCCGTCTGAAAGCTGCCAGCCGTAACGACTGCAAAACAAACGCGCGGCCAGTAATGCGCTCTCACGCGTGTCAGCAACGGCAATACGCTGCCATCGCTGATTGTCGGGGCGCATGATTTCAACCGTATAGCTGGTGTGTGGTTGGTCGGTATCCCATGTGTCGCGGTAAACACGATAAGCGGCGGTGTGATTCATGGTTACACCTCGCCTGAAACGATACGGCAAACACACCAGCGGCGGCCGGTCTGAATGATGTTGAAACGGTAATTGAGTTTGTGGCGTTGCAGGCGGCCGATATGGCGGCCTGCTTCGGCCAGCGTGTCAAAACTGCGGATTTTTTGAGAAATAATCGGGCGCGTGAATGCGCTGCGGATAGGCTTTGCAGCCTGTGTTTGATGGTTTTGCATTGAAATGCTCTCTTTCTGTTTGGCTTAATCAAGCCGCTGCAACTTCTCACGGTTGCGGGGCGGCAAGCAAAGGGCAAAGGGTGAGAAACTGGCAAACAGAACCAGCAAGGCATAGCCTTACTCTGCCCCCGCTTACCATTGAAAGAGATAACGCAAGGGGGTAATGCAAGCGTAAAAATCCCGCTCAAATTCATTGAGAATAAGGCGGCTGCTTGCCTGTTTGTGTCAGCTTCTCACGGCTGAATCTGCTATTGAACAGATGGCCGTATTATTGCCCGATTGCTTTCAGCTTTGCAAGCGGTAAATGCCTGCCAAGATTTAACGGGCTGATTAAGCGGTGTTTTTTGTTGGCGTGTGGCCGTCTGAATTTTCCGACATCTTGGGCGGTTTCCTCGCGCGCGCACGCGCGTACTTGGCGGAAAATTCAAATCAGGCGGCCTAATGCATGAAAATATTTTCGGTTAGCACACAATCTAAGCTGTCGAGCCGGTTGTCAGGCTAAATCCGCTTGGATTTTGACTCCCCCCCCCCCCGCCCCCTAATGCCGTCTGAAAATCCCGTTATCGGGTTATTTTCTTGATTGAGACGATGGTTAAAACCGCCCAATACAGCTTGTCGTCATCATTACCCGTTACCGCATGAATATCGGCAAGGGTAACGGTGTTTAAATCACTCACGGCCATATCAATGACTTTATCCAACTCTTCTTTGCTCAACGGTGATACAAGGGGCGGTTCGATTTTGCGGCTATGTACTTCCGCTTCCGCTTTGATTTCCGCCCTATCCACAATCAAGCCCAAAATCTTAGCCTTGCCCATTGTGGCCGATACTGCCGCGCCCGATTGCGGTGTCGGTGTACTTAACGCCGCCTGCCGCGCCTGTTCCAGCTCTGAAATAACATCATCAACGATCACACAATGCCGTGCCTTATGCTCTGCTTTCAGGCCGTCCGCCATCGCGGAAATATCGGGGGATTGCAACAGCTTGTAGGCTTCATTGGTAACGGTTTCGGGCTTCATGTTTTCCGCGTCATATGCCTGCCGGTATGCTTTGCTTGCATTGCCTGTTTCAACATACAGACGGGCAAACTGTTCTTGCTTGGGTGTCATACCGCTGCCCCTTTCTCTGCCGCCAGCGTGTAAATGCCGCGCTTTACCGTTTTGCCGTGCTTGTTTTCATGCTCTTGCATGGTGCAGACAATCGGATAGCCTGCCGCCCGCAATTCGCTGATACGCGCTGGGAAGCCCATAATGCCCATTTGCGCGGCTTGATAGTGGGTAATGCTGCGGCCGCCCTGCAACACGGCCAGTATTTCGCCGCATTGAGATGTAGGGCTGAAACGGTTATCATGGCGGGCGTGGTTAAGGCCGTCTGAAACGCTGGTGTTGGTGCCGGTGTTTGGGCGGCTGTTTTTTTGTTCCATGCTTCCCCCCTTTATGCCCGATTGTTGGCGGCCAAATTGCCGATATAGTCGCTGATTTCGCTTTCCAGCCATGCGGTGCTGTTTTCCCCTACTTTAATCGGGCGGGGCAAATCGGCACGGTGATGGCGGCTTTTAGGGTTATTCCAGTTCCACCATGTGGAAACAGAAACGCCAAACAGGGCGGCGCATTCTTTAGCTCGGATAAGTTTATTTGTTTGCATTGGATAGATTCCTATCGGGTTGAGATAGGGGCATTGTGCAAAATAAAATAGGGTGTCAGGCAATATATGACATATTGCCATGACACCCTGTCATAACTGATTTTATTAGGTTTTATCTTCCGGCAAACCTAATATTCTGGCTACTTCATCCGGCCTTCTACTAGAATTAGATAGATTTGCCTTTTCTTTAAAAGTAAGGGCAACATTTTTCTTTAGTGGCTGCTCCCCTGTCTTATACTTATATTCATTTGAATGGTGCAATAAAGTTTGGATTAGGGCGGCAAATTCAGGGGCGTATTGCCGATGCCTTCGAATTATCTCAAACTCTGAGTTAAGATTGTTTTCTGATTCCTGTACCTTTTTTTCAAGTTCTATTTTTAGTACTTCGGTTAGCTTGCGGTATTTCTCAATTTCCAATTTAAGATTTTGGTTTTCTTCTTTCAATTCCTCAATTTCATCTTTTGATTTCAAAATAGTACGAAGTTCTCGAATCGCTTTTTTATTGTTTTCTTTAGTAGAATCGTTACGATATTTAGACTTTATTATTGATAAATCCATCTCCTCTTTTTTGATTTTTGATAGTACTCCATCAATATCGGGCAAATTAATCAAATCTGTATTTTGATTAGCAGATTCCAACTTAAAAATTTCTTCTACCCATTTTTTAAAAAATTCCTTTTTCCAATATAAATTAAAAGGCTGTCTATAACCAGAAAGCATATCCTCGTTATCAAGACTGTTGCAAATGGCAACGTGACGAATGAAATTTCTTGTATCTGCTGAATAAAAATTACCCTCTTCATCTATTGATGCTGGGCTAATCCAATTACCAAACTCATCGTATTGGTTGTCTACACAATAAAAAGTTTCATCCAATCTTTTGCCATAAGTAATTTCAGCGGTGCTTTCATCAAATCTATTTCTGATTAAAAATTTAGCTATTGCTGAATAGTCTGTGCTATCGTCGATATAGGCTAAGTACTTGATTGCATCTGCTGCTAGTAAATAATCATCTGTCTGTTTCTTATTGGAAGTGGTAATAATACCCATCTAAAACTCTCCCTAAAGCCCCCTAAAATCAAAATCAAAGCCACACCGGCAAGGCTAGGGAATGCCCTGTTTTCGCCGTTGGTAGCTAATCGCGGGCTAGGTGTGGCGGTAAACATTTCAGACGGCCTCAAACGGGTTGCACAATCTGATGCCCATCGGCTCAAAATCCTTTGTATTGCGCGTTGCCAAGGTCAGGCCGTATTGCCTTGCGGTGGCCGCTATCCATGCGTCGTTTTCGGGGCTGCGGTCGGGTATGTGCAGCTTGGCGCAAACGGCGGCGGTGGTTTCGTCTATCGGCAATACGCGGCCTGAAAGCAGGGCGGCGGTCATGCTGTCGAACCATGCCCGCAATGCGCGGCCTTGCTGTGGGTCTTTGCGTTCCATGCCCAAAATGCCCCGTTCCAGTTCCATCATGACTACTGCGCTGGTGTAGAAGCTGTTGCTGTCCTGCTCTGCCAGCCATGCGGTAAGGTTTGGATCGGCGTGGCCGCTTTTCACTTTCCGCATTTCGCTGATAATGTTGGTGTCCAACAGATACACGGCTCAATCCCCCATGCTCAAATCAACCGGCTGTCTTTGCGCACGGCTGCGTGCCGGTACTTCAAAACCAACGCCTGCGGTATCGGGGCTGTCCAACGAAAGCAACACGTCTAACGCGCTTTGCGGGCGGGCTGCCATTTTCTGATAGTCGGCATAGGTCATAAATACGTAAACGGGCTTGCTGCGGTTGGTCACGACAACGGGCGCGGTTTGCACGTCTCTGTATGCTTTGCTTTTGTGTTGGCTAAATTCTCGGGCTGTCATGGTTTTCATGCGCTGTCCCCCTGTTTTCGAATATGTTTGATATGTCGCTACATTGTAGCACGGGATTAGACGCGGCTGCACGCTATTGAACAGGCATGATATAGGGTCGATATGTTTAGAAATGTTGAACTTCAGACGGCCAAAAGTAAGCCGGTGTATGTTTAGAAATGTTGAACCGGCAACCGGCCAAACACCCAATGCAAGACGGCCTGAAAATCCGCCCTGTCAGAAATGGCTCAAATTTGCGATTTAACGGCATTTATCTCAAAAGACATGCAAAAAGAGGTATTTCCAAACCAAAAAATGCGCTCTGTGATGAAATTTACCGCCCTGCTGTCGATTTTCTGAATATCCAGCCATCACACCAACAATCCAATCAGCAACCAAAGCGGGAAAACTGAAAATGTTCCCGTTGCGTTCCCGCTCTGTTCCCGCTGATAGAATATAGTTAATTATAAAAATATGTATATATATTATATAGTTATGTATTAGTGTTCCCGCGTTCCCGCTGTTCCCGCTACTTTTCTCGCGCGCGTATGGTGTTTTTCTCAAGGCAATAAAAAACACCAGCCGGTTAAACTGGTGTGTTTTCAGACGGCCTTTGCTCCCCGCCTGCTTCAAGCATGGCCAGTGCTTCCCGATAATTGCTGCGCAATAAGTCGCTATACCATTGCATAAACTCGGTACGTTCGGCCATATAGTCGGCGCGGTTGTAGGCTGCTCTGATTCGGTTTTCTTCAATGTGGGCTAACTGCCGCTCGATGGCATCAGGGTTGTAGCCCTGTTCGTTTAATACACTGCTGGCGAGGCTTCTGAAACCGTGTGGCGTGGCAATGCCGTAATAGCCCATGCTGTTGATGATTTTGCCTGCCGTATTTTCGCTGATATAGCCATCTGCGGCGGTGCGGCTGGGGAACAGATAGGGGGTATCCCCTGTTTGGCCGTGCAGCTCGTTTAACAGCTCAATCGCCCAATCAGATAAGGGGATTATATGCTCACGCGGCCGCTTCATGCGCTGGGCTGGGATAGTCCATATCTTGCGCTCAAAGTCGATTTCCTGCCATTGGCCGCCGCGTATCTCTTTATTGCGGGCAAAACAAAGCATAATCAGCATAATACAAATACGGTTTGACGGCTTGCAGTCTGCCAGTATCAAACGGCGGTAAAACTCGGTCAGCTCTTCACGCGGCAAGGCGGGCATAGGGCGTGTTTCAGACGGCTTGATATAGCCTTGCAGCAAGGCGGCGGGGTTGCGGTCGGTTAATTCTTCAAAGCCCGCATAGGTAAATACCGCGCCTATCCATTGCCTGATTTTCTCGGCGGTTTCTGATACACCCCGCTCGGTCACTTTATCCAATACGGCCTTTATCTCTTTCTTGCCGATTTCGTTTACCGGCATTTCGCCAATAACGGGGAAAACATCAGTTTCAAAATACCGCCAAACACGGGCGGCATGATTGGGCTTCCAGCCTTTGCGCATGATGTTCTTTTCGTGCCATGCCTTGGTAACGTGGGCGAAGGTATTGAGTAAGGCCGCCCTACGCTCTTGCTTGGCCTGCTGCTTCATGGCGGCGGGGTCTTGGCCTTGGGCAATCATACGGCGGGCATTCTCGGCTGCTTCTCGGGCTTCCACTAAAGAGATTTCGGGGTATTTGCCGATTGATAGGGTTTTACGTTTTCCATGAATGGCAAAATCAAGCCGCCATAACTTACCGCCGCTGGTGTTGATATACAAATATAAGCCGCGCCCATCATTCAGCTTGTAGGCTTTATCAGCGGGTTTTGCATTCTTTATTTGTCGGTCATTTAAGGGCATTTTACGGTACTTTTTTAAAGGCATTTTTCTACTACCGTATAAAATACCGTAAATTTATGGTTTATTCAATTAGACGGCATTAGATGATATTGGACACCAAGCAAGCATTGAATCAGCCTGAAAGCCTTGCTGGTATTGAATTTGGTCGATTGCGTTAGATTGCATTAGACAAAAAAATACCCCTAAAAAGGGGTTGGGTGGTGCGGACGGAGAGACTCGAACTCTCACACCTCGAGGCGCCAGAACCTAAATCTGGTGCGTCTACCAATTTCGCCACGTCCGCAAACCAAGTAGCGAATTATACACACAATCAACAAGCATGCAAATCCTATTCTGTCTTGAAAAAAGGCATAATCAACACCATATCGGAATAAATTAACTATTTTAATAGCCGAGACCTTTGCAAAAACCCCCATGATTTAACTACAGTTCAAAGCAATAGCAGCGCGGAATACGCAGACGTATTACCGAAGATAGGTACAGATAGGTACGCGTTAAATGAAGCTCATTGCGAAGAAATGTACCAAAGATGGAAATTTTGCAAAGGCCTCGGTCGTCTGAAAACGCTTAACTTATTTTTTCAG
This sequence comes from Neisseria weixii, assembly GCF_042658245.1. Taxonomy (NCBI): domain Bacteria; kingdom Pseudomonadati; phylum Pseudomonadota; class Betaproteobacteria; order Neisseriales; family Neisseriaceae; genus Neisseria; species Neisseria weixii. The sequence goes on along the minus strand of NZ_JBHSPY010000010.1, from coordinate 26,408 downwards.
ACGGCCTCGCTGTTGTATCTTGAGGAATGGCACATGCCAAGATTACTAATTAAAGATTTCCTTCAAATACAAGGTTTGAAGCTGTCTGCCGATGACGTGTATGTTGCTTATACCGCGGCTCAGGCAGTGATTAACATGGGTAATGCCGAGGTTGACCGCTCGGTATTGTGGCCAGAAAAAAACGGTTTTAAGCTGGCGGAACACATCGAACCGAATGTCGATAACAGTGCTTTATTGAAAAAAATTTTTATGGTTTTGGATTCGGTGTACAGCCGCCAAACCAACATCAAAAGCGCGGCTGTTTATGCGCATATGCCGTCTGAAACGCTAACGCCGAAATTGGTTTTACTCACCCAACAAGGTTTAGGGTTGGAGCCGCATTTGGATGTTAATGACGACAACAGCCAAATCTATCTGGCTTCCCGAACTGCGCAAAGCGGTTGGATGAATGTGGCCAACGATATTGGCTACTGGCTGACTTTGGGCGAAATTTCCGGTGAGCGCAATGCGGCCGGCAAGGCGCAAGTATCTGTGCCGATTTGTACGAAAAGTGGCGCAGTTTTGGGCGTAGTGCATATTGAGTTTAACGATAAAAACCAAGCGGATGATGTGGCGTTAACCGAATGGACGGCCTTAGCGCTGGCTTTGGGCGAGCCGATGAAAGTGCTGTTGAACGTAGTGGAAGACGAGGAAGCACAAGATGACTAAAGCAGTAAAATTTGTGGCTTCATGCCGTTTGCCGACCGAATTCGGCGTCTTCACCATGCATGGTTTTGAAGAAGAAAGCGGCCAAGAACACGTTGCTTTGGTAATGGGCGATGTTTCAGACGGCCTGCCTGTTTTATCACGCATTCATTCGGAATGTTTGACCGGCGATGCCCTATTCTCACAAAAATGCGATTGCGGCCCACAATTGCAGGCAGCCATGCGGGCGGTGCAGCAAGAAGGTCGTGGCGTGATTGTTTACCTGCGCCAAGAAGGCCGCGGCATCGGCTTGATTAACAAAATCCGTGCCTATCAATTGCAAGACCAAGGCCGCGACACAGTGGAAGCCAATGTCGAGCTCGGCCTGCCGGTCGATGCACGCGACTTCACTTTAGCAAAAAGCATTTACGACCATTTGGGCGTGCATGAAGTCAAACTGTTGACCAATAATCCGGAAAAAGTCAAAACGCTGCAAAAAGCCGACATTAATGTTGTGGCGCGCATCCCGTTACAGGTGGGTGAAAATGTCGAAAACGAGCGCTATCTGCACACAAAAGCGGATAAATTGGGTCATTTTCTTTATGAAAAATCCTAATTACCGATAGGCCGTCTGAAAATTTTTATTTTAGTTTCAACAAGCTGGAAAGCAAGCCGCATAAATCACTTGCGTATAACGGGGATATTTGGTTTAATTCGAATCCTTGGGTGATTAGCTCAGTTGGTAGAGCGTCTGCCTTACAAGCAGAATGTTGGCGGTTCGACTCCGTCATCACCCACCAAGTTTCTTGCAGTTGTGGCAACGCAATTGCTTGCGCGGTGGTAGCTCAGTTGGTTAGAGTACCGGCCTGTCACGCCGGGGGTCGCGGGTTCGAGCCCCGTCCGCCGCGCCAAAACTAAAACGCACTGATTCATATCAGTGCGTTTTTCATTTCTATATCAGCTAAATCAAGCGGATAGAAATTTTTTCCGCTTTATTCCCGACTGTTTCAGTCAGTTATTGCTATAATCTTTGCTCTTTTCAAAACAACAATATCAAAGGTAGAAAATGAACAACCCTTTCATTCTTGCCGATACACGACCTTACCCTGAAACACCGGTTAAAAACAATCTCTTGCTGCACGCTTCTAACTTGGCACACAGCACGTCTGCCGCGCAACGAAAATTATCCGCCGAATCGCTGCAAACCGAAATCCGCGGGATGTTTCAGCAAAATTTTTATTTAGGTTTGTCGGTGGCCATGAGCATGGTAGCCGATGCCGAAAGCTACAAAGTCTTACTCGACAACCTGACCACGGTTTTGAATGCCGAAAAAGAAGAAGAAAGCCAATGGTTTGTCATGCCTTTGGTATTGGTGGCCGGTTGCAATCAAGATCAAACTCTGCCTTTGAACGTACCGACTGCCACGCTGTTTGCCGTGTTGGAAAACCATCCGCATTTGCGTGCGTTCAACCAAGCGACATGGCTGCCGTTTCTCGTGCCTTCGACAGCATTGAGCGAAATCAACGCCGGACAATGGTTTGAAGCAAAACAAAACCCCGAAGCCGCTGCGCAGTTTGCTGCGCAGTTTAGGCCGTCTGAATTACAGATTCCAAGCGGCCAATCGGTGCATGTGGTGTTTGCCTTAGGCTACGGCGACAAAAAGCTGCAAGACTCGCTCAACCAAAATTTGTTAAAAGCCGGTTTACCACTGATGCAGGTGTGGCAGGAAGCCCTCGCCCAGCCGGGCTTAACCTTATTCGTCAATCCCCTGTCGCCTGATACGCCGCTGTCTGCATTAACGGCCGGCAGCCACATGCGCCAACGGATGGCGATGGACGTCTTCTCCACCAACGCCATCCGTGCTATCCGCATGCAAAGCCCGCGCGTCGGTGTGGTAGTGGCCGCCAAAGCCGGCGGACAGATTCAGTTCGGCTTTAATGCCACCGACAGCGCGTTTGAAATTACACCGCAAGTCTATACTTGGGCCTTATCGCCAACCGACAATATCGCCGTTATCCAGCAAAACTTCTTGGATTTGATGGCCGAATGCCGCGTGGAACATGTTTACATGCTGCATGATGTGGTGCCGGAAAACAGCGAATTGCCAACTTACGCCCAAGCCTTGAAATCGGCAGGCCACAACCCGTTTTTCGCGGAATAATCATGAAAACATACCGTATTTTATTCGTGTGCCTCGGCAACATCTGCCGCTCGCCGATGGGTGAATTCGTGTTGCGCCACCGTGCCAAAGAAGCCGGTGTCGGCCACCGCGTTTATACTGACAGCGCCGGTACTTCCGGCTGGCACGATGGTGAAAACATGCACCAAGGCACACGGCAAATACTGGCGCAGCAAGGCATGGACCACACCGGCTTCATCAGCAGCAAAGTCAAACGCAGCGACATCGACCATTACGATTACATTCTGGCGATGGACGACAACAACTTGCGTGATTTGGAAAAGCTGTTCGGCAAACATCCCGAGAAATTGTTCAAGCTGACCGATTTGATTCCCGAAAGCGGTTATGACCATGTGCCCGACCCGTGGTACACCGGCGATTTTGACGAAACTTTCCGTTTGGTCGATTCTGGCAGCATGGCTTTGTTGAAGAAGCTAGGTTTGCAATCCTGAAAAACAAACAGGCCAAAATCTTTGCAAAACCTCATGCACCACCAATAAAAAACTAAACAGCCGTCATTTCCGCGCAGGCGGGAATCCATCTTAAAATTTCAGAAACTTATTTCATTCAATAGTTTGCCATGCTCAAAAATGGATTCCCGCCTGCGCGGGAATGACGTCGGTTCTTTGTGCTGTGGGTTTTTAGGGAGTTTTACAAAGGTCTCAGCCTGTATTTTTACGGTTGCCTAAACTGATTCATAACTTCCGCCTCTGTCATGACTTTACTTGATTCTCCAACTGATAATAGGCCGGTTGTAAATCGCTGAAAAATTGCATATCCAAATGTAACGCTTCATTTTTGAATAAACCCGCGTTGACTGCATATCCGTCAGAAGGAATGAGGTGGCAAAATAAATGCGTGCCGCATTGTTTGCAAAAACAACGTTCATTCCAATCTGATGATCGATATCTGCTTATATATATTCGCTGCCTTCGATTTTAGGAGCACCTAACGCGTCCACAGCAAAATATGCGCCCGACCCCCAAGTTTTGGACATTCCGCAATGACATGCATGAACACGTCAATTATGCTCGACTTCCAACGATACTGCACCGCACAAACATTGCGCTTTCATGACAACCTCCTGCTTTATTGATAGTCGTAAATTATTTGTTTTCAGACGGCCTTGATTCATGCCCATCAAGGCCGTCTGAAACTTCCTCCACCAAATTCAAACATACCCGCTTCAAAATCTTATCCTCTTCTTTCTGCGTGCGCGTAAGCGCATGTTTGGCCGAAGTCGCAAAAACAGACGGCTGACGAATTGCGGCGATTCAATCGGAATCACCTGAATCGATTCTTTATAATTCATCAAATCAATCGAATATTTCGACAAAATAGAATAACCCATGCCTTCAGCCACCAGTTGCAACATGGTTTCCACACTGTCTATTTCCATCACGATATTGGGCACAAGATTATGCCGCGCCATTTCCTGTTCGACCAGCAGTCGGAAGGTATTGGGCACGGAAGGCAGAATCAGCGGTAAGGCGGCCAAATGCTCGGCGTTGACGGGCGTGTCGGCATTGAGGAGGCAATCATTTTTCGGTGCCATCAGATACAGATGCTCCTCATACAGCAACTGCGTTTTCACATCGGCCGAATACGCAGGATTATACAGCAGCGCCATGTCGATTTTACCTTGCTGCAAACGGCCTTGCAGCTGTGCGCTCAAGCCTTCGGTAATGCGCAATTGGGCATCGGGCAGATGTTGGCGGAATTCTCGGATAATCGGCAGCGACAGTAATTTGGCAATCGTCGGAGGCAAGCCGAGCGTGATATGGCCGCTGAGCTTGCCGCTGTTCAAACTCAAATCTTCCTGAATCATTTCAATCTGTTGCAAAATCACGCCGCAGTGTTCCAGCAAAATCCTGCCCGGCTAGATGAGGGAAACGCCCCGTCCGTGGCGGTTGAGCAGGTTTTGCCTTAATTCGGTTTCCAACAGGCGGATTTGGCGGCTCAATACCGGTTGCGCCACGCCCAAAATATCGGCAGCACGGGTGTAGCCGCCTTGTTGCGCCACCTGCTGAAAATACCGTAACTGTTTCAAATCCATGACTTTTTCTCAATCTCTGGCTATTGGTTTTATGATATTGATTATCTTAATAGTCGTTTAAAATAGAAATAAGACAAGGCGGCAGCGACCACCGTGTACAGGTATACATAAGGGAGCTGGCAACGCTGTATTATTTTTATTTTAAACGACTATAGTATAGCTTGACTTTGCAATTATACTAATTTGATATAGCTGATAGTTGCCTCAACGCCAAACATTTCTTTACCTATAATAATCCATTACATACCACTACATTTCCAAAGGAATCGAAATGGCTGCCCAAACCGCTGTCCCTGCCATGCTGATGCGTGGCGGTAGTTCCAAAGGCCTGTTTTTTGCCGCTGCCGATTTACCCGCCGACGAGGCGACCCGCAATCAAGTGTTGCTCGCGGCGATGGGGTCGCCCGACCCGCGCCAGATCGATGGTGCCGGCGGCGCGCATCCTTTAACCAGCAAAGTGGGCGTGGTGTCCGTGAGCGAACAAGAAGGCCTGGATTTGGAATTTTTGTTTGCGCAATTGCAGCCGAAAAACGATGTTGTCGATACCAAACCCAACTGCGGTAACATGCTGGCGGCAGTGGTGCCGTTTGTGTTGGAAAAAGGGTTGATTCAGGCGCAAGGCGATGAAACGACTGTGCGCGTATTGACCTTGAACACCTGCATGTTGAGCGACATCACCGTCGAAACGCCCGACGGCATCATCAATTACGACGGTGATACCAAAATCGACGGCGTAACCGGCACATCCGCCCCCATCCGAATCCGTTTCTTAGATACCGAAGGCTCGGTAGCCGGCAGCCTCTTGCCAACCGGCAACACCAGCGACGTGTTCGACATCGAAGGTTTCGGCCCGCTCGAAGCCACCTGCATAGACAACGGTATGCCGATGATATTGGTGCGCGCCACCGATGTGAAGCGCACTGCCTATGAAAGCGTGGAAGAATTAAATAACGACGGCGAACTCAAAACCATCTTGGAAAAGCTGCGGCTGACAGCCTCTTTAAAAATGGGTTTGGGCGATGTTTCCGCCAAAAACTATCCGAAAATGTGTCTGCTCAACGCCCCTGTTGACGGCGGTGCGGTACACACCCGCTGCTTTATTCCGTATGTCTGTCACGAAGCCATCGGCGTATTGGCAGCCGTCACCATCGCCACTGCCTGTGTGATGAAAGACAGCGTGGCCGGCGGTTTGGCCGTGGCCGACAATCCGGCTTCGCTTTCCATCGAACACCCAAGCGGCGAATTCAGCGTGGCGTTGGAAACCGACGGCAACGGCAAAGTCAGCGGCGCGGCTTTAATCCGCACTGCCCGCAACATCATGCGCGGCGAAGTGATGGTTCCGGCACGTGTTTGGGCTGGCTCATGAAGTCATAAAGGCCGTCTGAACAATAATCTTACTTTTTCAGACGGCCTTGGTTGAATATTCAAAAATAAACAACCAGCCGCCGCAGATTAGGTTTATGATTCTATTTTTTCAGACGGCCTGAGCATCGATATAAATGCCGTCTGAAAAATTTATCGTTAAAAACCCATATTTCACTCAAATACAAAGGAAGCTTCATGAACATCAACGGCTTGACCCAAGTCATTGCCCACATCGGCTACCCCACCCAAACCTTCAAATCGCCGATGATTTACAACCCTTATTTCGAAGCGGCCGACATCAATGCGCTGGTGGTGCCGTTTTCTTCGCAAACGCCGGTTTATCCTGATTTTCTGAAAAGCGTGTTCACCTGCGAAAATGTCATCGGCGCGCTGGTGACCATGCCGCACAAAGTCACCACCATCGATTTGGTTGACCGCCTGACGCCGACCGCGCAAATTACCGGTTCATGCAATGCCGTGCGCCGTGGTGCCGACGGCAAGCTGGAAGGCGATATGTTCGACGGCGAAGGCTTTGTGCGCGGTGTGCGCCGCAAAGGTTTTGCACCGGAAGGCAAAGCGGCTTTGGTGGTCGGCAGCGGCGGCGTGGGCTGCGCGATTGCAGCCTCTTTGGCGGCAGCGGGCGTGGCGCTTTTGGCTTTGTTTGATGTCAACGCAGCCGCTGCCGAGGCATTGGCAGGCCGTCTGAAACAGCACTATGCCGATTTAATCGTTGAAACCGGCAGCAACGACCCGCAAGGTTTTGATTTGGTGGTGAATGCCACACCGATGGGCATGTATGAAGGCGATCCTATGCCGGTTGATGTGGCACGCATTGCGCCGGAAGCGTTTGTCGGTGATGTGGTGCTGCAAAGCGAAATCACGGCATTTTTGGCCGCCGCCAAAACCAAAGGCTGCGTGATTCAGGTCGGTACCGATATGCTGTTTGAACAGATTCCGGTTTACTTGGAATATTTCGGCCTGCCGACCACGACCGCCGAGCATCTGCGCGAAGTGGCGCGTATTCAGTATTGATGGTTTCAGACGGCCTCTTTTTATTTCAAGGCCGTCTGAAACCAACTCAACACCGTTTGATAAGAAAAACGCGATAGATAAGGAGAAACCAATGTCGCAAAATCATGAAATCAACGTCCGCGAGCTACTCGACAGCCGCGGCGTGAGTACCTACCAAAAATTGGTGATTTTTCTCTGCTTTCTGATTGTGGTGATGGACGGCTTCGATGTGGTGATCATGGGCTTCGTCGGCCCGAGCCTGAAAGAAGCCTGGAATTTATCCAACAACGATTTGGCGCCGGTATTGAGTGCAGCCCTGTTCGGTTTGACCTTCGGCGCGCTGGCCGCCGGCCCGTTGGGTGACCGCTTCGGACGACGCAAAGTGTTGATTGTAAGCGTGTTTATTTTCGGCCTGTTCACACTGTTGGTGGCGTTTGCCACGCAGATCTGGCACATGATTGTATTCCGCTTCATCGCCGGTTTTGCCATGGGCGGCATCATGCCGATGGTGGCGACCTTGGCCAAAGAATACTCACCCGAACACCGCAGCTCGCTGTTGGTGACCATCGTATTTGCCGGCTTTACTGTCGGCGCAGCAGGCGGCGGCTTTTTGGCGGCTTGGATGATTCCGCAATGGGGCTGGCCGAGCGTGTTTTGGTTCGGCGGCGTGGTGCCGATGCTGCTGAGCCTGTTTATGATTTTCAAATTGCCGGAATCTCTGGCCTATATGGTGCACAAAGGCGCCGACCGCCAAGCAATCCGTAAAATCGTGGAACAATGCGCCCCGGGCAGCACTACCGAGCAATCGACCTTCTTCGTTCCGCAACCGCAAACAGTACAAAGCAATGAAAACCCGATTAAAACCGTGTTGAACCAGCACTATACCAAAGGCACTTTGCTGCTGTGGGTGATTTACTTCAGCCATCTGTTTTTGGTATACCTGTTGGGCAGCTGGATGCCGACCATGATTAAAGAATCCGGCATGACAGCAGCGCAAGCTTCGATTATTTCGGCCATGTTCCAATTGGGCGGCCCGCTGGGTTCGATTATGCTGGGCTGGTTTATGGACCGCTTCGAGCCACACCGCGTATTGGCACTCTCCTACATCAGCGGCGCCGTGGTGTTGGTATTCATGAGCAGCTTGGGCGCGGAATATCTGCTGCTTTGTATCACATCATTCTACATCGGCGCGGCGTTTAACGGCGGCGGCACCGGCATGAACGCCCTGTCGAGCAACTTCTTCCCGTTGAGCGCCCGCGCGACCGGCAACAGCTGGATGCACGGTATCGGCCGCACCGGTGCGATTATTTCCGCATTTGCCGGCGCATGGATGCTCAATGCAGGCTGGAACTTCTCCACCGTGGCAATGGCTTTGACCATACCGGCTTTGTTGATTGCCGTGTCGTTGGCCATCAAATACCTCCTGTACCGCAACCAACCGGGCGCTGAAGTTTGAGTGCGTTGAAATAAGCCGTTAAAATAGGCCGTCTGAAATCAGATTTTCAGACGGCCTTTCGACAAGGTTATATCAAAACAGCAAGCCCGGCATATTTTTCCTAATCACCCGCGCCGCCCATACGGCCAACGGAGCCACCTCATGAAACACTGTATCGCCACCGTATCTTTAAGCGGCACCCTGCCCGAAAAGCTGCAAGCCATCGCCGCAGCCGGCTTTGAAGGCGTGGAAATTTTTGAAAACGATTTGCTGTATTTCAACGGCCCGCCCGGCGACATCCGCAAAATGTGTGAAGACCTGAACCTCGAAATCATGCTGTTTCAGCCGTTTCGCGATTTTGAAGGCGGCGCACGCGACAGATTGGCGCAGCAGCTCAACCGCGCCGAGCGCAAATTCGAATTGATGGCAGAACTGGGCACTGACCGCCTGCTCGTGTGCAGCAATGTCCTACCCAACACCAGCACCGACGATGCCCTGATTGCCGATGATTTGCACAAACTGGCCGAAATCGCCGCCAAACACAACATGCAGGTCGGCTACGAAGCCTTGGCTTGGGGCAAACACGTTTCCTCTTACCGCCACGCGTGGGATAGCCGGTCACCCGAATTTGGGCATTATCCTCGACAGCTTCCATACCCTTTCCATTAACGATGATTTAAGCCGTCTGAACGAGATTCCGCCGGAAAAAATTGTCTTCCTGCAATTGGCCGATGCGCTGCTGATGAAAATGGACGTACTCGAATGGAGCCGCCATTACCGCAATTTCCCCGGCCAAGGCGATTTGGACGTGGCCGCGTTTCTCACGCCGATTATCGCCAACGGCTACACCGGCCCCTTGTCGCTGGAAGTGTTCAACGACAAATTCCACGCCGCACCGGGCGTATCAACCACATCCGATGCCATCCGCTCGCTGCTGTATCTGGAAGAACAAATCGCCGGCCGTCTGAAACAGCAAAACCTGACCGTATCGGCCGAATTGTTCACCCCGCCTGCCGCGCCTGAATTTCAAGACACCGATTTCGTCGAATTTGCCGTCAACGATGCCAGCGCCCAGCGTTTGGATAATATTTTGCGCCAATTCGGCTTCCAAAAAACCGGTTTGCACAAAAGCAAAAACGTTTCGCTCTACCAACACGGCGGTGTCAACCTGATTCTCAATGCCGAGCCGGATTCTTTGGCCGATGCCTTTTTCAACGTACACGGCACATCGGTGTGCGCGGCGGCGTATAAAGTCAGCGATGCCGAAGCCATGTATCAGCGCGCCATCGAATACGGCAATATTTTCTATCAAGGCAAAGTCGGCCCGAATGAGCGCCATGTGCACGCCATCCGTTTGCCCAATGGCGGCTTGCAGTATTTTGTCGACAGCGACATTTACAGCGTCGATTTCCACAAAACCAAATTCCAAGGCGAGCCGAAACTCAGCCACATCGACCACACCGCTTATGGCGTGCCCAACGACATGATGGATCGGTGGACACTGCATTTCGCCGCATTATTCGGCTTCAATATTGAAAACGACTTGACCCTGCCCGACCCTTACGGCCTGATGAAAAGCCGCGTGTTGCGCAGCCAAAACGGCCAAATCCGCCTGCCGTTGAATATTTCCGACAACCAAAATACTTTGGTTTCACGCTCAATGGCCAACTACAAAGGCGCCGGCCTGCAACACATCGCCTTTGCCAGCGACGATATTTTTGAAACTGTGGCCTTCCTGCGTCAAAACGGCGCCAACCTGCTCGACATCCCGCAGAATTATTACGACGATTTGCAGGCGCGATTCGGTTTTGCCGACGATTTCATCAACTGTCTGCGCGAACATCATCTGCTCTACGATGCCGACGGCAACGGCGGCGAATTCCTGCATGCTTATTCACAATTGATCGAAAACCAATTTTTCTTTGAAATCTGCGAACGCCGCGGCGGCTACGACCAATACGGCGCAGCCAACGCTCCTGTGCGCTTGGTGGCGCAGGATTTGTATTGGAAACAGCATCATGAATAATGCCGCTTTGATATCGGCCTAAAAAAAATGCCGACTTACACACGCAAAGCCGCCGCCTTTTCCAATACCTGTTCGGTGGCCGCTTTCAAATAGCGCAAATAGCCTTCCAAGCCTAATTCGGCAAATTTCGGGTTCGGTGCTTCAATGCTCACCGGCATGTTTTCCGGTAACAAAGCCACGCATTCGGCCAGTTTGAAGTCGCCTTCGCCCGGCACGCCGCGTTTGGCACACGACTCTTCAATCAAGCCTTCACGCGTATCGGCGCGTTCGGCCAGAATACCGTCGCACAATTGAATCATATTGGCCAAATACGGTAAAGCGGGAATGATGTGTTCCGGCTCGCCGAATGCGCGGTGGAAATGCAGCGTGTCGAACAATACCTGACAGCCGGTCTGTTCGGCCACATCCGCCGCTTCGGTTAAAAGCTTGACGGTTTGATAAGAAATCGGCTCCAAGGTAATGATGATGCCGGATTGTTTGGCATCTTCAACCAAGCTCGCCATCACATCCGTCGCGCGCGCCAAATCAGGGTCGGTGATGGTTGCCGTCAGGCTTTGCGCGCCCAATTGCGCCGCGGCATCCAGCATAGGCAGCCAAACATCGGGCGTGACGTGTTCGTCGATGACTAAAAATTCGGTATCGGCCACTTTCATGCCGGTGTCTTTCAAGGCTGCCAACACTTCTTTCATGCGCGGATTATGGTGCAGCAGGTTTAAATCTTTTTCGGTAGTGGTTACCGGACGGGTGCGCAGACCGATGAAATCGAAACCGGTTTTCGCCGCAGCTTGGATAAAATCCACCGGTTCGGTGCCCAATACACTCAAAGGCGCCATACCGATCAGGCGTTTACTCATTGTTTGCTCCTTGGTAAAAAAATAGTTGTCAGGCTGTCTGAACGCAACACACGCGACCGCGCATCCACCGCAATACCGGCAAATGTGCCGAACGAGCCGACCTACACTTTTACCGCGTAATAAGGGCCTTTGCCCAACGGCGCTAAAGACAGATTGGGAAAACCGGTCGAGCCATCGCCGCCGGAACGGTTAAACGGCGTGTCGCCACGGCCGAAATCCGGGTCTTTGCCCGCTTTGGCCAGTTGGTTAAACTCGGCCACCGTGGTCATCAAACCCACCGGATCGATGCCGCACTTTTCCGCCAATTGATCCAAAGTGTCGGCCTGGGTAATGCAGCGCAGGTAATCGGTGTAAATCCGCAGCGGAATCGGGCGCAGTTTGGCATAGCCGAACATATAGCTGCGCACTGCGCGTTTGTCGCCGATCAGCCATGATTCGACTTTTTCGCCTTCCGGCACGGCCTTGAGCATACCGGCCACATAGTCGTAATAGCCGTTGGCTTCGTTGACAAAGCGTTTGCCGTTTTTCAATACGCCGATAATGCCCGGCTTGGCGTGGTCGGAAATATGCGGGAACACGCCTTCGCTGCCGTCTTTAAATTTCACCAGTGAAACGGGGCACCACGCCGCCGGCGAGCGGCCGGAATCGTCCAAATAACCGCCTGCACTTTCGGCCAATGCCAACCCGGCACCATCGGCTTCAGGCGGGGTGAGCGTCCAATGTTCTTCACCACTCGGATTGCGCGGGAAATTCTTGCGCCGCTCGACATTGGCCGGATAGCCGCCGGTGGCCAAAATCACGCCTTTGGCTGCCGATACGCGCACCAAGCCTTGCCTTGTCTCGAGATACGCACCGATAATGCGGCCGTTTTCATTTTCGATCAGTTCTTTGACGGCGGTATTCACTTCAATACGCACGCCTTTTTCATCGGCAGCCTGCACCAGCTTCGCAATCAGCGCCAAGCCGTTGACCATCTGCATATTGCGTTTGTATACGGCTTTGTCCCACAAGTGAATCGAAAACCGTTTGGCCGCATGAAGAAAACTCTGCGGCTTTTTCATGGCATTAAGGAAATGCCCCGCCATGATGCCGATGCCCCAAAACGAAGTCATTTTGTATTGGTCGGGCAGAATGTCCAGCAGGTGTTTCGGCAGCGATTTGGCGTAAAACGGCATAGCCGCCACCGAACGGTGACCGGTGCCGGCGCCGGGCAGATTGCCGTAAATATCACAAATTTTCGCGCCTGGTGTGAATTTCAGCGGCGTTTTCTGCTCAAAAAAGCCGATCATGTGGGGCACGTTTTCCAAAAACATTTCAATGCGCTCGTGATCATAATCCTGCCCACCAATCACAGCTTTGAGATAGCTGCGGAAATCATCGCGCGGTTCGTTGACGCCGTCTGCCTTGGCAAAAGCGTTGCCCGGCGTCCAGGCCCAGCCGCCCGAACGTGCCGTCGCGCCGCCGCAAGTTGCCGCACGCTCGGCCACTAAAACGTTCAAACCGTGATGCGCGGCCGTCACTGCTGCCGACAATCCGCCTGCCCCACTTCCGGCAATCAATATATCGCACTGCCAATCGGCAATGCTCTCGCGTACTGGCTGCTTCATGGTTTCCACCCTTATAATCATTTGTAGCATACTGCTATTTTAGTGAATTCATTCATATGAACCATATCATTTTGATTATAGCCCTTATGTTTTATCTATCCGTTTTTGCTATCAAATCTGCTCCAGAGCAGCGGATTCGCTTTCAGACGGCCTTTTTGTTATGCATTTTTGTTATAACTCTTAGAAAGGTTACACACTTTAACTTAACAGTTTTATCTACAATAATGAAACCAAAAAAACATACCTATAAATCATTAGGTTTCTAATGATTACATGGTGATTCAATAACATTTGGAGAAACTCATGGAAACCACCGGCCGCACGATTAATGTGCAAAATTTTTTAAATGAAAATAAATTTTCCGGTTATCAATGGATGATTTTTATCATCTGTCTGCTGATTGCCTTTTTTGACGGTATGGACACGGCAGCCATCGGCTATGCCGCCCCAAGCTTACTGGAAGAATGGGGCATTGAAAAAAGCCAGTTGGCACCGGTATTAAGCGCGGCGCTGTTCGGCTTGGCCATCGGCGCGATGACTTCAGGACCGATTGCGGATAAATTCGGCCGCAAAATCGTGTTGACGGCTTCGGTTTTGGTCTTTTCCGGCTTTTGCGTGGCTTCTGCTTTTGTCCAAGATTTGACACAGATGACCATTTTGCGCTTCATCACCGGATTAGGCTTAGGCGCGGCCATGCCCAATGCGGTGGCGATGCTGTCTGAATACTGCCCCGACCACAAACGCTCGTTAATCCTGAATACCATGTATTGCGGCTTCCCGGTGGGTGCGGCGGCAGGCGGTTTCTTTGCGTCGTTTATCATTCCGGAATACGGCTGGCGCACGACGATGCTGTGGTGCGGTTTGCTGCCTTTGATTTTGGGCGTATTGATGATTTTCATCATGCCGCGTTCGGCTTCGTTTTTGGTATCGAAAAAACAGCCTGCCGAAAAAGTTCGCAAAATCCTCAAGCGCATTAACCCGAAAGCTGATTTGGATAACGCCGTGTTTGTGCTGCCGGAAAACAAGGCCGCGCAGCAAACCAGCAATCCGATGGCGATGATAATGGGCAGCCACTTCCGCGCCGGTTCGATTTTGCTCTGGGTGGCCTATTTCATGGGCTTGATTATTTTCTATGCCATGATCAACTGGATGCCGGTGTTGTTTAAAGAAGTGAATATGCCGCCTGAACTCGGCCCGCGCATTTCCGGCTTGTTTGCCTTGGGAGGTTTGGGCGCAATTGCCAGCGGCTGGCTGATGGACAAATTCAATGGCAACCGATTGATTGCATTATTGTCTTTCCTTACCGCTTTGTCGGTGGCCTGTATCGGCTGGGCACTCGGCCAAGGCTTGGGCATGTTGATTGCGGTGGTGCTGTTTGCCGGTGTGGTGCAAAACACGGCGCAAAGCTCGCTGCCTGCATTGGCCGCCAAGTTTTACCCCACCGAATGCCGCGCCACCGGCGTGTCGTGGATGTTGGGTATCGGCCGCTTCGGCGCGATTGCCGGCACTTTCCTCACCGGCCAATTGATTGCTTGGAAACTGGATTTCGTCACCATTTTCGTGATTCTGGCGATTCCTTCGCTGGTGATGACTGTCTGCCTGCTGTTGAAACAAAAAATCTACGGCGACAGCTAAACCCTACTTTCAGACGGCCTATTTGATTCAAGGCCGTCTGAAAATAGATGCACTATTTTTAATCAGTAACGGCGGAACTTTCGTTCCACCGTTGGTTATGAGTAGGATTTATATGCCGTATCGTCCTGCTAAATAGATTAGGAGATAACATATAAAGGCAGAGCAATAAGCCAGTATAAGAAAGGTTTTCTGCTTACTTGTTTGAGGAGTATTTGCAGACCAGAGTGCAATGGTTGCGAACAACAAAATCAGATCCCCCGAGGCTGCCTTGCTGATCTTACTGTTGAAGTACTGTAAAACCAGCCATCCTGCTATTAATAAGATATTCAGCAATATCTTGATTTTAATAGAACTATACATTACCAGCCTTGACGTGCAGCAACTCCACGTACACTGCCTCCGGCCAATGCACCGTTAAACCCCCAAATAACCCCCATTGGGCCTGCGGTTCCGCCCGCAGCCGCGCCGCCCAATACATAAGTCCCTAGCGCGGTAGGTGAAAATTTGCTTCCACTGATCTGCTGTTCTACCAAGTAGCCAGCTGCTCCGCCAGCAGCGCCTACTACGGCACCAATAGGACCAAATCCACCTTGTATATTTTCTAAATCTTGGTAAGTTAAAACTTTCATTGTGATTCTCCTTAATGAAAAAGAATTGAAAAGAATTTGGAAAAAAAAAACTAATCTTAATTCCAACACAGGAGACAATGAAAAAGAAAAAAATTCTATTCAATAAATTTTAAATAGAATAAGATACTGTTTTTATTAAATATTTATTCCATTCGGTTTGAATTTACTCCAATTATTCTGCCTTAAGGGCAAATCCCTTGTGTTTAATTCAGACGGCCTGTTTACCCCATAAAAAATCATCAAGGAGCAACCCATGAGCCTGATTATCGACTGCCACGGCCACTACACCACCGCCCCGCCTTCGCTCGAAGCATGGCGCAACAAACAAATCGCCGCCATCGGTAACCCTTCGCAAATGCCGAAAGCCGGCGAATTGAAAATCAGCGATGACGAATTGCGCGAAACCATCGAAAAAAACCAATTGCGCCTGATGAAAGAGCGCGGCGCCGACATGACCCTGTTCTCACCGCGTGCCAGCTTTATGGCGCACCACATCGGCGATTTTGAAGTGTCTTCCGCTTAGGCGGCGATTTGTAACGAATTGTGCTACCGCGTATCGCAACTCTTCCCCGACAATTTCGTGCCGGTAGCTATGCTGCCGCAAAGCCCGGGCGTACCGATTGAAACCTGTATCGCCGAATTGGAACGCTGCGTCAATGAATTCGGCAACGTCGGCATCAACCTGAATCCCGACCCATCGGGCGGCCATTGGACTTCGCCGCGCTGACCGATAAATACTGGTATCCGATTTACGAGAAAATGGTGGAATACGATATTCCGGCCATAATTCACGTTTCCACTTCGTGCAACAACTGTTTCCACACCACCGGTGCGCATTACCTGAACGCCGACACCACCGCATTCATGCAATTGCTGCAAGGAGATTTGTTTAAAGACTTCCCGACCCTGCGCTTCCTGATTCCGCACGGCGGCGGCGCAGTGCCTTACCACTGGGGCCGTTTCCGCGGCTTGGCGATGGTGCTGAAAAAGCCGGAGTTGGAAGAGCATTTGTTGAACAACATTTTCTTCGACACCTGCGTATACCACCAACCGGGCATTAATTTGCTGCTCGACGTGGTGCCGAACAAAAACATCTTGTTCGCCTCCGAGATGATTGGCGCCGTACACGATATCGACCCGCGCACCGGCTTCTACTTCGATGACACCAAACGCTACATCGAAGCGGCCGACATTTCAGCGGAAGACAAACACCAAATTTACGAAGGCAACGCCCGCCGCGTGTTCCCACGCTTGGATGCCCGCCTGAAAGCGAAAGGACTGTAATCATGACCGACGTATATCTGAACCAATTGGGCGTGGTGAAACGCAACATCAAACGCGCCGCCCCTGCCGCCGTAGAAAAACTGTCGCGCTTCGGCAGCGCCACCATTCACGAAGCCATGGGTCGCATCGGCCTGATGAAACCTTACATACGCCCGATTTAACCCGAGCGCAAAAATCTGCGGCACCGCCGTGACCATTCTCTTACAACCGGGCGACAATTGGATGATGCACGTTGCCGCCGAACAATTGCAGCCGGGCGGCGTAGCCGTGGCCGCCTGCACTTCCGACAATGCCGACGGCTTTTTCGGCGGCCTGCTGGCCACTTCGTTCAAAGCACAAGGCTGCAAAGGTCTGATTATCGACGGCGGCGTACGTGATGTGGCGGATTTGACCGAAATGGAATTTCCGGCGTTTTCCAAAGCCATCCACGCCAAGGGCACGATTAAAGCGACTTTGGGTTCCGTGAATGTGCCTGTGGTGTGCGCCGGTGCGCTGGTCAACCCGGGCGACGTGATTGTGGCCGACATCGACGGTGTGGTTGTGGTTCCGGCCGGGCACGCCATGGGAATTGCTGATGCCGCGGAAAAACGCGAAGCCAACGAAGGCGACAAACGCCAAATCTTCGCCAACGGCACCTTAGGCTTGGATTACTACAAAATGCGCGAAGGCTTGGAAAAAGCCGGTTTGAAATATATTGACTAAACCGCCGACGTTTTCAGACGGCCTGAATCAAAACAGGCCGTCTGAAACACCCGAACACCCGCATCTTCACATCAACTATAAAAAGCGGCCAAGCTATACACATCTTTTCCTAAGGCCGTCTGAACATACATTGGGATTGAGTTACTGAATCAAGTTTAGGAGAAAACCATGAAAACCCAAGTTGCCATCATCGGCGCAGGCCCGTCGGGGTTACTGCTCGGCCAGTTGCTGTATCAAAACGGCATCGGCAATGTGATTTTAGAGCGCAAAAGCGGCGAATATGTGTTGAGCCGCATTCGTGCCGGCGTGTTGGAACACACCACCGTGCAAGGTTTGGAAAAAGCCGGCGCCGCCGAGCGCATGCACAAAGAAGGCTTGGTGTATACCGGCGTGGAGTTGTTGTTCAACGACCAGCATGTGCGCATCGATTTTGAAAAAGAAGTCGGCAAAAACGTGGTTGTATACGGCCAAACCGAAGTCACCCGCGACTTGATGGACGCGCGCCCAGCCACCGGCGGCGTGACCGTTTACGAAGCCGACAACGTTGCCCTGCACGACATCGATACCGCCGCGCCTTATGTGACCTACACCAAAGACGGTGAAGCACACCGTTTGGATTGCGGCTTCATCGCCGGTTGCGACGGCTTCCACGGCGTATCGCGCCAAAGTATTCCGGCGGATGTGTTGAAATCTTACGAACGCGTGTATCCGTTCGGCTGGTTGGGCTTGTTGTCCGACACGCCGCCGGTTTCCGACGAATTGATTTATGCCAAACACGACAACGGTTTCGTGTTGTGCAGCCAACGCTCGACCACCCGCAGCCGCTATTACCTGCAAGTGCCGCTGGCCGACAAAGTGGAAGATTGGTCAGACGAACGCTTCTGGGCAGAATTGAAAAACCGTTTACCGGCCGAAACCGCCGTCAAATTGGTCACCGGCCCGAGTTTGGAAAAAAGCATTGCGCCATTGCGCAGCTTCGTGAGCGAACCGATGCGCTACAAATCTTTGTTCTTGGCAGGCGATGCGGCGCACATTGTGCCGCCGACCGGCGCCAAAGGCTTGAATCTGGCCGCGGGCGACGTGCAATGTCTGGCCGATGCCTTTGACGATTACTACCGCAACCAAAGCAGGGCGGGAATCGACGGCTACTCCGAGCGTTGTTTGAAACGCGTGTGGGTGGCCGAGCGTTTTTCTTGGTACAGGACCAAGCTGCTGCACACCTTCCCCGACAGCGACGATTTCGAACGCAAAATGCAGGAAACCGAGTTCAACCAATTGAATCTGACCGAAAACGCAGCCAAAACGCTGGCGGAAAACTACGTCGGACTGCCTTACTAAAAGAAAAAGGCCGTCTGAAACAGTTCAGACGGCCTCATAGGAGAACTTCATGAGCGCATTTGAAAAAACACCGGGCTGGTTGGATTTCCACCCTAACCCGTCCAAGCCTAAACTGCCCTTACCTCAAGGCGCAATCGATGCCCATTGCCACGTGTTCGGCCCGGGCGACACATTTCCCTACGCCCCCGATCGCAAATACACCCCTTGCGATGCGGGCAAAGAAAAGCTGTTTGCCCTGCGCGACTTGCTCGGCTTTGAGCAACGTGATTGTGCAGGCCACCTGTCACGGCACCGGCAACCGCGCCTTAGTCGATGCCCTCGAAACCGCCGGCAACAAAGCACGCGGCGTGGCTACGGTGAAAGCCGGTGTGACGGAAGAAGAATTGCAGCACTTGCATGCCGCCGGTATGCGCGGCGTACGCTTCAACTTTGTGAAACGCTTGGTCGATACCGCGCCGGTCGAAGCTTTGCGCACCATCGCCGACAAAATCGCGCCTTTGGGCTGGCACATCGCGATTTATTTCGAAGCCGCCGATTTGGCCGAATACTATGATTTCTTCACCTCGCTGCCGACCACCGTGGTGGTTGACCACATGGGCCGGCCTGACGTTGCCCAACCTGCCCACGGCGGCGATTTTGAGCTGTTTGTCAAACTCATGCGCGAAAACGAAAATTTCTGGAGCAAACTCTCTTGCCCGGAACGCCTGAGCAACACCGGCCCGAAAGCCCTCGACGGAGAACAATGCGCCTACACCGATGTCGTGCCGTTTGCCCGCCGCCTGATGCAGGAATTTCCCGACCGCGTATTGTTCGGCACCGACTGGCCGCACCCAAACTTAAAAGACCACATGCCGGACGACGGGTTGCTGGTTGACTGGGTTGCGCAAATCGCCCCGACCGAAGCCGAACGCCAAAACCTGTTGGTTGATAATCCGATGCGTTTATACTGGCCGGAAGAATATCAAGCTTAACCCCTTTCAGACGGCCTCCGGTTGCACCCGCCAAGCGGACACGTTATATTTGAACGCACAAAATCAAAGGCCGTCTGAAACATTAAGTTTCAGACGGCCTTTTCTATTCATTTAATCAACGATGTACCACATTATAACGCTTTTCCAAACGCAGGAAGATCCAGCCCAGGCAAGTCGTCATCAGCAGATAAATCAGTGCCACGGCATACAGCGGCTCTTCATACACCGAATAGCGGCCGGAAATCGTGTTTTGCACATAAGCCAACTCGGCTACCGCAATCGCCGAGAGCAGCGAGCTGTCTTTCAGCAAGGTAATGAATTCATTTGCCAACGGCGGCAACATACGGCGCAACGCCTGCGGCAAAATCACATAGCGCATCGCTTGCGGATAAGTTAAACCTAAGGAGCGCGCCGCTTCGATTTGGCCTTTGTCAATCGACTGGATACCTGCGCGGAAAATTTCCGTAATGTACGCCCCCGCGTTCACCATCAAAGCCAGCGTACCGGCAATCAGCGCACCATAACCGCGACGCAGCTCCACCGCCGCATCACCGCTCACCAACCAACCGTCGGTCGGGTGAATCAGCGCAACCACCCAAATAAAGTACCAAATAAAAATCTGTACAAACAAAGGCGTACCGCGAAACAGCGTCACATACACCAGCGACAACGTGCGCAACAGCCATGCCACCGCTTTGAGCAACACGCCGCCTTTTTCAAAATACACCAACCGCGCCAGCGCGCCGAACAAACCCAATACCGTGCCGCCTAAAGTTGCCACCAAAGTCAAACCCAGCGTGGTCAACGCGCCGTAGAAGAACATCCAGCGATATTCATAAATAATGTCAAAACGAAAATCCATATCCCGCTCTTATCAGAAGTTTCCGCCATGCCTGAAGCGCATGACGGCAAATCGTGGCAAATAAACGAGACATTTTACAAGAAAATACAAACTTTGAATGCCTTTTATCACACAAATTTGATTTCAGACGGCCTTTTTACACTTAATATAGGCCGTCTGAAACCGTTGACTTCCACATCTACCGCACCCAACCATTTAATGACACAAGCCATGTTTCATATGTAAAAACCAAGAAAAACAATGCTGAATCGGCCGATAAAAATTGACCCCCCTAGCAAAAAAGCGGATAATCCGCCCATTCCGATTAATTTTATTTCAGACGGCCTCCACGTATCTCAAGGCCGTCTGAAAACATTTATAAAACAAAGAACACAAGATGAAAGCGCCTGAATTACTCCTACCCGCCGGCGGTTTGGAACGCATGCGCGCCGCTTACGATTTCGGCGCGGATGCCGTGTATGCCGGTTCGCCGCGCTACTCGCTGCGCGCGCGCAACAACGAATTTGCCAAACTCGACGTGTTGGAACAAGGCATTAAAGAAGCGCACGAGCGCAATAAAAAATTCTTCCTGACCGTCAACACCTTGCCGCACAATTCCAAGCTGAAAACCTTTGTGGCCGATATGGAACCTTTAATTGCCATGAAGCCCGACGCGCTGATTATGGCCGACCCCGGTCTGATTATGACTGTGCGCGAAAAATGGCCGGATATGCCGATTCACTTGTCGGTGCAAGCCAACACCACCAACTATTGGGGTGTAAAATTCTGGGAAAAAATCGGCGTGGAGCGCATCATCTTGTCACGCGAATTAAGTATGGACGAAATCGCCGAAATCCGCCAGGAATGCCCCGACACCGAATTGGAAGTGTTTATTCACGGCGCATTGTGTATTGCTTACTCAGGCCGTTGTTTATTATCAGGTTACTTCAACCACCGCGACCCCAACCAAGGCACCTGCACCAACTCTTGCCGCTGGGATTACAAAGTACACGATGCAGAAACCGACGACATGGGTGATGCCAAACTGCTGCAAGGTTTCAACTTTGAAAAAGCACAGGAAGAAGCCAACCAAAACTTCGAAGGCATCAACGGCCAGCAGCGCCATCCTGCCGCCAACAAAGTATTCCTGATTGAAGAAAGCAACCGCCCGGGCGAATTCATGCCGATAATGGAAGACGAACACGGCACTTATATCATGAATTCCAAAGACTTACGTGGCATTGAAGTGGTCGACAAACTCACCCGAATCGGCGTGGACAGCCTCAAAGTCGAAGGCCGCACCAAATCGCTGTATTACGTTGCCCGCGTGGCGCAAAGCTACCGCAAAGCGATTGACGATGCCGTCGCCGGCCGCCCGTTTGACTTGAGCCTGTTGAGCGAACTCGAAGGCTTGGCCAACCGCGGCTACACCTCCGGCTTCTTGGAGCGCCACAAAACGCAAGATTACCAAAACTACCTCAACGGCCATTCCGTAGCGAAACAAAGCCAATACGTCGGCCATGTGACCGACATCGACAACGAAGGCTGGGCAACCGTTGAAGTGAAAAACCGCTTTGCCGTGGGCGACACCATCGAAATCATCCACCCGAGCGGCAACCAAACCATCACGCTTGAGCATATGACCCGCAAAGGCGAAGCAGTTGATGTCGCCCCTGGCAACGGTATTCAGGTGAAAATTCCAAATATGCAGGGCAAAGAAAAAGCCTTAGTGGCGCGGATTATGAATCCTTAAGTGAATGAAAAGAAAAAGGCCGTCTGAAAAGGTATGAAACATTTTCAGACGGCCTTTTATCAATTTAATCAAATAGTAAGTTAAATTATTTTATCGTGCGATTCTCACTAATTCGATTATGGCTACCCTCATCACGAATTATTCTACGGATGGGTAAGCGATAGATTTGGTTGTTCTCAACCACATTAAAATCGGCAAAGTCGCGGTTATCCAAACTACTGCCAAACGCATAGCCCGCATCTGCTTCACAATAATTGCGGTTGCCATGACGTGCACCCAGCCATACTGCCGGCAAGTGTCCTCTATATTTATGATAGTAAAACACATTTTGGCTTAAAGTATTGTAAGATGGCGTTTGGTGACGGATGGTGCCGCCTTCGCCGCAATTGCGGTAAAAATAAATACCGCCATGATTAAGCGCGGAAAAACGGTTATGGCTGAACGTATTATGTGCCGAGCCGTCAATGGTAATCAATTCCCGCTTTGATGTTTTGGCGTCAATATTATTACGGGTAAAGGTATTGTGGCCACTCTCTGCATCCAGATAAACAGCCACACTTTTGCTATGCCCTGTAATGCGGCTGTTGGCAACAGTCACATGATTCACACCCGGCGCCAGATACAAAGGAATACGGCCATTTCCGCTGATATTCATGTTTTCCAAACGAATACGGCTTGGCGCAGCTGCCTGCGCACGCTCCGTATGGCCGGCTTCAAGCGAAGACAAGCGCAATGCTTCCGCTTCCCCATTCGTCCCCATACCCATCACACGTACCGAACCGGCCACTTTGCAGCCGCGAATGGTAAAGTTTTCCGGACGCAGCCATTGGTTTTGCTGTTTTTTTGAGCGAATTACTATGCTGTCTCCACCCGTAATATGGGTAGGTGCAACCGTATTGCCATTACAATCAAACACCTGATTGCTTGCCCCCGCGCCCGTAAAATACAAACGTTTGCTAATGGTACGGTTTTTCGGCAACGTGGCCGAGCAGGCAACTTCTACGCTGTTATGCTGAGCGGTTGCCGGTGCTAAAATTTCGTCTAATTGCGCTGGTGTGCAGGTTGCCGCCCATACAGGAACCGCCGCCATTACCCCGCCTAGGCTGGCTAAAATTTTGATGGTTTTCATTTTTTATCGATTAATCATAAGATATAGAACACTCAACAGGCCGTCTAAAAACTTGCCTGCCGACTTCAGACGGCTTTCTATCACAACACTCGGTATTTTTCAAAACAAACCCGCCCCAAACATTCAGACGGCCTTGATTCTTGACACTATTTCACGTTTTCGTTACTATTTCCCATTCACACTTTTATGCCGATTTGACACAGCTTGCGGGCACAAACAGCTAAAGCGTTTGCAGATGACATTTATTTCGACTGCAAAACCAGCCCGTTGTGTCAGACATCGGGCTTTGTTGTATTTGAGAACATTATGATTATTTTAGACAAAGTTTCCAAACGCTACCAAACGCGCGATAAATCGTGGTTTACAGCAGTGGGGCCGACCAGTTTGGAAATTAAAGACGGTGAAATTTTCGGTTTGATGGGCTATTCCGGCGCGGGCAAATCGACCTTATTGCGGTTGATTAATCTGCTCGAGCGGCCGGATTCGGGACGTGTTTTGGTCGGCAATCAGGATTTGATGACGCTAAATGGCGCGCAGTTGCGTCAGGCACGGCAAAATATCGGTATGGTGTTCCAGCAGTTTAATCTGTTGAGCAACCGCACGGTGGCGGATAATGTGGCTTTTCCGTTGGAAATTGCCGGATGGCCGTCTGAAAAAATCCGTGCGCGCGTGGCGGAATGTTTGGAAATTGTCGGTTTGCAGGAGCGCGCCGGTCACTTCCCTGCCCAGCTTTCGGGCGGACAAAAGCAGCGTGTCGGCATTGCCCGCGCGTTAGCACCTAATCCGCAAGTGATTCTGGCCGACGAGCCGACTTCCGCGCTCGATCCGGCCACGACCCGCAGCGTGTTGGAGTGCTTGGAAGACATCAACAAACGCTTCAACGTCACCATCGTCATCGTGACCCACGAAATGAGCGTCATCCGCCGCTTGTGCGACCGTGCCGCCCTGCTGGACAACGGCCGCCTGTTGGAAGTGGTAGAAGTGAACAACAACCAAATTCATGCCCAATCGGAAATCGGGCGCGAACTGATTCGGGAGGATTGAGATGGCGGATTTGACTTTTTCCAAAGCCCTCGCCACCATCAGCGGCATGAAAGGTGAGATTTACCAAGCCTTGGGCGAAACCTTTATCATGGTCGGTTTATCCACCTTGTTTGCCGTGGTGTTCGGCACTTTATTGGGCGTGTTGCTGTTTGTCACTTCCAACCGCCAATTGCACTACAACAAGCCGCTGAATTTTGTGTTGGACAACTTGGTCAATTTAATGCGCGCGTTTCCGTTTGTGATTTTGATGATTGCGCTGATCCCGGCCACCCGCGCCATCATCGGCAGCACCATCGGCCCTTACGCGGCTTCCCTGGTGTTGAGCGTTTCCGGCCTGTTTTATTTTGCCCGCTTGGTCGAGCAAAACCTGCGCGAAGTGCCGCGCGGTGTGATTGAAGCGTCGATCAGCATGGGGGCGACACCGCTCACCATCATCCGCAAAGTGCTGCTCAATGAAGCGCGCGCCGGCATGGTGTCCAGTATTACCGTATTGGCCATCGGCCTGCTCTCTTACAGCGCGGCGGCCGGTATGATCGGCGGCGGCGGCTTGGGCGACTTGGCCATCCGCTACGGCTATTACCGCTATCAAACCGAGGTCATTATCTTCATCGTGGCGATTTTGGTGCTGATGGTGATTGCCATGCAGGGCTTGGGCAACTGGATTTCGCGCCGCCTCGACAAACGATAGAAGAATTGTTTATAAAGGCCGTCTGAAAAATCATTCATCTTTTTTCAGACGGCATGTTATGATTTCTGCTACACACATTTAAGGAGTATCGTTATGAACGTAAACAGCGTATTGAAAACCTTCTCAGCCGCCGCTTTGGCCTTGGCTTTGGCCGCTTGCGGCGGGCAAAAACAAGAAGCCGCTCCGGCCGCTTCTGCCGCCTCACCGGCTGCCGACAGCACCGGTGCCAAAAAAGAAATCGTCTTCGGTACCACCGTCGGCGACTTCGGCGACATGGTGAAAGAACAAATCCAACCGGCCTTGGAAAAGCAAGGCTACACCGTGAAATTAATCGAATTTACCGATTATGTGCGACCTAACCTGGCTTTGGCCGAAGGTGAAATCGACATCAACGTCTTCCAACACAAACCATACTTGGAAGATTTCCGCAAAGAACACAAATTAGACATCGTGGAAGCCTTCCAAGTGCCGACCGCGCCATTGGGTTTGTATCCGGGCAAATTGGCCTCATTGGATGACGTGAAAGAAGGCAGCAGCGTTTCCGCGCCAAACGACCCATCCAACTTCGCCCGTGCTTTGGTGATGTTGAACGAATTGGGCTGGGTCAAACTGAAAGACGGCATCAACCCATTGACCGCCTCTAAAAACGACATCGCCGAAAACCTGAAAAAAATCAAAATTGTCGAGCTGGAAGCCGCGCAATTGCCGCGTAGTCGCGCCGATGTTGACTTTGCCGTGGTAAACGGCAACTACGCCATGAGCAGCGGCATGAAACTGACCGAAACCCTGTTCCAAGAGCCTAGCTTTGCCTACGTCAACTGGGCAGCCGTGAAAACCGCCGACAAAGACGCGCAATGGTTGAAAGACGTAGAAGCCGCCTATAATTCGGAAGAATTCAAATCTTACGCTAAACAACGCTTTGCCGGTTACAAATATCCTGCCGTATGGGGTGGTCAAGCTGCTGACGAAGCCAAAGTTGTCGCTGCTGAAGCCCAACAAGCCGCTTCAGAAGCATCTGCTGCTTCTGCCGCACAATGATTGAGTCGTTTTGATTAAATATTAAATAGCTGCAATAAGGCCGAGACCTTTGCAAAATACCGGCCACCCCATCCAAACGGTTACCTGAACAATCAGGTAACCGTTTTTTCATTTTCAGACGTGTTTCCCGTCCGTATTT
>NZ_JBHSPY010000009.1:0-76269 GCF_042658245.1 Neisseria weixii | reverse complement strand
CTGCAGTACGGGCAGTAACACCCGCAATAAACAGTTCAATCAGTTTGTTTTGCTTGTACTGACTTAAACGGCTTCTTCTCATAGGGATTATTCTAACCTGAAATTAGATTTCCCTAATTATCTAGTACAGCCCCTAAGCTAAATACTTTCAGACGGCCTCGATTGAGTTTAGACCTTATCTAAATGGCTGCTGCTTGGCACCAATACGCTGCGGTTGCCGTTGGCTTCTGCCGATGACACAATGCCGTCGGCTTCCATTTGTTCGACCAAGCGTGCGGCGCGGTTGTAGCCGATACGCAATTGACGCTGCACACCGGAAATGCTGGCTTTACGCGTTTTCACCACATAGGCAACGGCTTCGTCATACATCGGGTCTTGATCGTTGTCGCTGCGGCTACCCGTGCCCGGCAAATCTTCGGTCACGCCGCCGCTCAAAATTTCTTCGACATAATCCGGTTCGCCGAATCGTTTCAGGTATTCCACCACGCGGTGTACTTCGTCATCGGAAGCAAACGCGCCGTGTACGCGCTGCGGATAGCTGGTTCCCGGCGGTAAATATAGCATATCGCCTTGCCCCAACAGATTTTCCGCGCCCATTTGATCAAGAATGGTACGGCTGTCGATTTTGCTCGAAACTTGAAACGCAATGCGTGTCGGAATATTGGCTTTAATCAAACCGGTAATCACGTCCACGCTCGGGCGCTGGGTGGCCAAAATCAAATGGATACCCGCAGCACGGGCTTTCTGCGCCAAGCGGGCAATCAATTCTTCGATTTTCTTACCGGCCGTCATCATCAAATCGGCAAACTCATCCACTACCACCACGATAAACGGCAGCTTTTCCAAATACTCCGGATTATTCGGCGTGAGCGTAAACGGATTGACGATTTTCTCGCCTCGCACCGCGGCTTCGGCAATTTTCTGATTGAAGCTGGCCAAATTACGCACTCCGGCATCAGTCATCAGGCGGTAGCGTTTTTCCATTTCATTGACACACCAATTGAGCGCATTGGCAGCCAATTTCATGTCGGTCACCACGGGGGCAAGCAGATGGGGAATACCCTCATAAATGCTCAATTCCAGCATTTTCGGGTCAATCATAATCATGCGCACATCTTCCGGCGAGGCTTTAAAGAGCATCGACAGAATCATAGCGTTCACGCCCACCGATTTGCCGGAACCGGTGGTACCGGCCACCAGTAAGTGCGGCGCTTTGGCCAAATCGGTAATGACCGGTTCACCCGTAATGTCTTGCCCTAAGGCCAAAGTCAGCTTGGATTCTGATTCGGTAAACACCGGTGAATTGAAAATTTCACTTAAGCGTATCATTTGGCGGCGCGGGTTCGGTAATTCCAAGCCCATACAGGTTTTACCCGGAATGGTTTCGACCACACGGATAGAAGCCACTCCCAAAGAGCGTGCCAGATCTTTTTCCAGATTAATCACCGCGCTGCCGCGCACGCCGACATCCGGCTCGATTTCGTAGCGCGTAATCACCGGACCGGAATAAGAATCCACCACTTTGACTTTGACTTTAAACTCGGCCAATTTGTCTTCAATGATGATGCCGTTTTCAATTAAGGCTTCTTCGGTTTGAGTGGCAGTCGGATCAAATTGCGGTGGCAACAGCAAATCTACACTCGGTAGATTTATTTCAGACGGCATCGCAGATGATTGATGAGCCACGGACACCGTTTGACTGATGGGATAGTTCGCTTTAGTAGACACAGGCGTTGCCACTTCATTACCTTGTTCAGGCCATTGGGCCTCTTCATGATTCTCACCGTTTACTGACGCGTATTCGTCAAAGCCAGCCGTATCATGCAGGCGTTCAGACGGCATAAGTTCATTTTCAACTGTATGCACACGTTGTTCGAACACGGATACCGTCGCCTCATCCAAGGTCTTCTGAACGGTGGATTTGGGCTCGGTAATGATTTCTTCGGTTTCGCTGATTAAAAAGTCTTGCAGCGAACGCAACGGGCGATTGCTCACGTGCACATTCACCGACACTTCCGGCAGGGTCACAGCAGGCGGTTCTTTAAAAGCGGGGGACTCAGGAATATTCACCGGGACCGGCTCGACTTTAGGCACAACGGGCGGTTCGACAACGGTGGCATTCGGCGCTGGCTGACGTGAAATAAACGCTTCATTGTTTTGGAAGCGCGAGGCTTTGGGTGCCGGTTTGGCAGGTTGCACCACTGCGCTGCTTTTTTCAACCACTACCGAATCAGGAATCACGCTTTCGCGCGTGCGGGTGTCGATGCGCCGAATCGGCTGCATACGGCGGTTCAGAGGAGAAGTGCTTTGCGACAGATTCGCTAAAATTTCATCATCTTGAATAATGGTCGGCTGATAGTCTTGAATCGGTGCCACAGCAGCGGCCAGCCGGCTACGGGCGGCTCTTTGGCGTGCCAGATTCGAATGGATTTTCTCCACATTGATTTCATCCCAACGGCTCGGAATATCTTTCACCGGAATGGTTTCGCGCTCCACCGTGCGTAAGGCATTTTGTGCTGACTCGATACGCGGCGGCTGCGCCGGATTAATGTGGATTTCTTCCACTTGAGCCAATACGCGCTCACGCGTACGGCGTAACGCCGGATCATTCAAATCAATCACTTCTAAATCTTGTCGCGGACGGCGTGAAGGCTGAGGTGAGGCCGTCTGAACCGTTTGAGTTTCTTCGAATGCTTGTTTTTTAATGTTTTTTTGTTCGGCCATTTCCTGTAACACGGCTTCGCTTAACGATCGCGTGGCATCTTCCAAAGTGATTTCTTCAAAAGCCGCTCCCTGCACCTTACGCGGCACATAGTCAGGAATATTGGTTTCTTCAAAAGGTACAATCACGGGGTCAGGCACGGCAGACAAGCGTTTAGACGCACGCGCCGGACGGATAAATTCTTGCGCTTCCTCCAATGGCTGCACAGGTTGATTGACTTTTTGATAGGTGTGTTGTTGAAACTGTCGCGTAAATTCGGTTTCTTCCGCAGCTTGCTCCAATTCAGCCTCGTGATACGACTGATCTGAAAAAGCAGAAGAATCATCAACATACTCTAATTCATTCTGCTCATTATCTGCTGATTTCGCTGTATGACGTTGCGCGGCCAACAGGCGCAAGCGAGCGACGGCTCTGCCGTAGGCAACTTTGGCTTGCTGGCCGAAATTTTGCGCCATTTGTGCTTCTTCAGAATTTTGTGTGTATTGTGCTGCCAATTCGGCCGAGTCATCGCTTTCACCGCTTTCCATGCGGCCAAGCTCCTGCCGCCATTGTTGGTCTTGCTGGTAATGAAACCACAACAATCCGCCGATGGCGCACAACAGAAGGAAAATCAACACCGTCCACAACATAGGAAACCTTAATATCCGATTCAACTACAAAGGCGGTTATTTTATCGTGTTTCCGCATTAAAAAGAATAAGTAAAACCACTATCGGCGCAATATTTTAACGATTCAGCGTATAATAAG
Organism: Neisseria weixii; assembly: GCF_042658245.1. NCBI lineage: Bacteria > Pseudomonadati > Pseudomonadota > Betaproteobacteria > Neisseriales > Neisseriaceae > Neisseria > Neisseria weixii. Next base: position 72,800 of record NZ_JBHSPY010000009.1, on the reverse strand, counting down.
GCCGTCTGAAAATATTGAGCGCGTATTTCTTATGATTTTTCAAGCCGAATGGTTTCCGTTTGCTGCTTTTATCACAGCATGGCTTCTCTTGAGTGCCTTGCTTGCTGCAACGGCCAAGCCTGCATTCAAAGCCTTTACCGCGCACCGCTCTGCTGTGACTTTGGCTATTTTGATTTTGACTGCGGCATGGCTTTTGAACGCAACACCTGATGACGGCCAACTTGCAGGTATGAGCTATCATCTGCTGGCAATGAATTTGGTGGCGCTCATGGTCGGCGCACCGGCTGCTTTTTGGCTGGGTGCATTGCTGCTTTTTCCTTATGTGTGTCTGTTTGGCGGTGATTGGCAGGTTTATCCGATCAATGCTTTGGCTTTGTTGCTGCCGCCGCTGGCCATCAATATTTTATTCCGCCGCTTGGTAAATTTATTGCCGGCTAATCTGTTTATTTTTATTTTCGTCAACGGCTTTATCGCCTCGGCCGCCAGTATCTTGTTTACCGGTCTGGTATTGGTCGCCATATTGGATTGGGCGGCGGCTTTTCCGAGCGAAGTATTGTGGCCGACCGCACTGCCTGTTTTTATTTTGATCGCTTGGGCGGAAGCCTTTTTAAGCGGCATTACCACCGCGATTTTTGTGGCTTTACGGCCGCAATGGCTCAACACTTTCGACAACAACCGTTATTTAAAATCAAACAATCAAATTTGGTAACTTCAGACGGCTTTAAGGAACCATATGTCTCCCGCTTCTTTTCTGCCGATTGCCATTGGCGCTGCATTTGGCGCCGGTATCCGCTGGCTTTTCGGCCTTTACTTTGCCCATATTACCACCTCATTTGCTTTCGGCACTTTGGCGGCAAACTGGGTTGGCGCACTTCTTATCGGCATTTGCGCCGAGTTGGTACAGCATCCGCAATGGAAGCTGCTGTTGATTACCGGTTTTCTCGGCAGCTTGACGACATTTTCCAGCTTTTCGCTGGAAATCGTTCAGCTTATGCAGGCAGAGCGTTGGGGAGCCGCTTTTAGCGCAGTGACATTGCATGTTTTCGGCTCTTTTGTGCTAACAGCTTCAGGTATTTGGCTGGCACAAATGTTTAAGGCCGTCTGAACGTCCAGACGGCCTATAGTCAAATCAAATTAATCTATTCCAATCTCCAAACACACTACTTCTCCGCAGAATGCTTGTGCGGTTTCATTCATATGCGCGGGTTTGTATGCGCCGAAAGCGTAAGTGATATCGGCGCAAAAAGTGTGTTCGTCGCATTCTGCCGTATCACCGTTCAAACCGGTTGGCATATCCAAAGCAATTTTAAGGCCGTCTGAAGCATTCAAGGCTTCGCACACTGCAACAATATTTTGCGGCAAACCGTTAAAACCTGTGCCGAATATACCGTCAATCACCACATCATAAGCATTTTTTGTGTTCAGACGGCCTGATAAGCCTTCCTCATTCAAAAAAGTAATGCCTGGCAATCCGTTTAAACGTTGCCGGTTGCGTTCTGATAAATCCGATAATATATTGCCGCAGACCAAGGCAATATCCACTTGCCAACCATGCTGCTGCAAAACGCGTGCGATGACCAAACCATCACCGCCATTATTGCCTTTGCCGCAGACAATCAATACGGTTTGCCGACCGGCGCAATGCTGCAAAATATCCGCCGCAGCGGCTTGTCCTGCGTTTTCCATCAGTTGCTCAAATGATGTGCCTTTATCCACCGCCGCTTGTTCGGCGGCACGCATTTCTTCAGCATTGTAAATTTTCATCTCTGCGTCCGATTCAGAATAATCATCATAAAATTATAGCCCTAACACGGCAAAATAGCTTACCTTTTATATTCTTCATGACAGCAAATAAAAAGGCTGTCGAGACCTTCGCAAAACCCTAACCGGAATCAAAAAGATTGGTTAGGTTGTCAAGTAGATTTTTTTCAATATCGAAATGTCCCACCGTTTCCTATGATCATCCTGAGACCTTTGCAAAACCTCTTTAAAAGTCGGCGGATACAAAACCGACGTCATTCCCGCGCAGGCGGGAATCCATTTTTCAGCATAGCAAGCTATTGAATAAAATAAGGTTCCTAAACGTTGAGATGGATTCCCGCCTGCACGGGAATGACGGTTTAAAGATTTCTAAAAATTTACGAGTTTTGCAAAGGCCTTATCCTATTTAGGGGGCCATCCCCCTTCAGGCAACAGCAGGCACACGAAGCCTTTAACAGGTTGATACCAATCGCCTTAAATGATTTTGCGCAGTGACTTTCAATAAAACGAAATGAGCAGTACGGTGACAGCCGAATTTACGGTGTAGGGTGTCAAGGCTCTGTACCGTCACATAACGCGTTTTCGACACCTGCTTATTTTATGCTTCATCTTCCTCAGTTAACGCATGATCACGGTGTGTCTTATGCATAATGCCGCCTGAAAGCACTTTGTTTTGGAACCGCGGTCGATTGGCTTTGCTGTCATAACCTTTGTCGGTATAAATCTTGGTTCTTTCGGTGATATTTTGCGGCAACGGTTCGACGTGGCTGCAGTCGTGTTTGTTGATAGAACTGATGTGCAGTTTTTCGATATAAGCTTCACGGTCGGTACAGGTATGCTGTTCGAGATAATGGCCAATAGGTTACCGATCTATTCCATAATGAAATGATGAAGTGGGTTTTTAAGCAATGGAAACCGGTTAATATGTTTGGAATCATGGTTTCAGTAGCTTGTTTGATAAGCGGCTCATGAAAAAAATCCTCTAAATTCGGCTTGTAGGGAATTTAGAGGATTTTAGGGAGTTTTGAAAGGGCGACGACCGGCCGGTAATTATGGTTACTGTATGATGTTCTTTGAGAGCGTTTTGTAAAGGACTCGGCCCTTTTTTGTATATGCCTGTTTAGTCAGCTTTCAAGCCGGCAATGCATTGCTGATCGCGGGCTTCAAAGGCAGCGGCACCGCCGAGCAATTCAAGCTGTTCTTGTGCGCTGATTTTGCTGAATGATTGGATTTGCTTTTCGCTCAGCTTTTCCAAAGGTTCGTTCCACATGCAAACGCAGTAATCACCGATGACTTGTTCGCCTTTACCTTCCAAACCGCGTGCTTTTAAATCAGCCTGCCATTTGTCTGCAAACGGAATGTTTTTCATACACGATTCGATAATGGTTTGTTTGGCTTTAGGCTTCGACAAGGCACATTGCGACAAAAAGAAAAAGCTTACCAGCAAGGCCATGATAATCCACGCCCAAATGCGGATGGTGCGGATTTTGGCTTTGGCTTTTTGGGTTTTCGCCGCTTGTTCTTCAGGGGTTAACGGTTGATTAGCCATGCAGACTTTCCATGCGGATCATCGTAATCGGAGTTTCCACGCAATCCAATTGTTCAATGGCAGCAATGGCTGATTTGATGTTTTTCTCAACGGTGCTGTGGGTGAGAATCACGATTTCAGCAGTGGTTTTGTTAATCACGCCTTTTTGAATCAGGGCTTCGATGGATACGCCTTGCTCGGCCAACAGGTTGGCGATTTTGCCTAATGTACCCAGCTCGTCTTTGGCTTGTACACGCAAGTAATAGCTGCTGGTGATTTCGTCCATCGGCAGAATGGTTTGCGCTTTGACACCTTTAGGTTGGAAGGCCAAGTGGGGTACGCGGTTGGCTGCGTCGGCACCAATCATACGGCAGATGTCGATAATGTCGGCAACCACTGCGCTGGCAGTCGGCAATGCGCCTGCACCTGCGCCGTAATATAAGGTTTCACCGACCATATCGGCATTCACACGCACGGCATTCATCACGCCGTTGACGTTGGCCAACAGGCGGCTTTCTGGAATCAGGGTGGGGTGAACGCGCAATTCGATGCCCTTACCGGTTTTCCGGGTAATGCCCAGTAATTTGATGCGGTAACCTAATTCTTCCGCGTATTTGATGTCGCGGCTGTCGAGTTTGCTGATGCCTTCCAGATAGCAGCCGCTGAAATCAACCGGCGTGCCGAACGCCAATGCGCTCATGATAGTGATTTTATGGCCGGCATCGTGGCCTTCGATGTCGAAAGTCGGGTCTGCTTCGGCATAGCCCAAGGCTTGCGCTTCTTTCAATACATCGGCAAACGCGCTCCCTTTTTCACGCATTTCACTCAAAATAAAGTTGCTGGTGCCATTAATAATACCGGCGATGGATTTGATGTTGTTGGCAGCCAAGCCTTCGCGCAAGGCTTTGATGATAGGGATGCCGCCGGCCACCGCTGCTTCAAATTGCACCATCACATTTTTTGATTCGGCCAGTGGGAAAATTTCGTTGCCGTATTCGGCCAGCAGTTTTTTATTGGCAGTCACAACGTGTTTGCTGTTTTCAAGGGCTTTTAATACGGCATCTTTGGCAATGCCGGTGCCGCCGAACAGCTCGACGACTACATCCACATCGTCGCGTCGTACCAATTCAAAAGGATCTTGCACAAAAGCCGCATTCGGCGCAATTTCGGCTGCTTTTTCAGCGCTTTTGCCGCACACGGCTGAAATATTTACGTCACGACCCAAACGGCGGCTGATTTCCGCGGCGTTTTCCTGCAAAACGGTTGCGGTGCCGCCGCCTACCGTACCTAAACCTAAAAGACCGATATTCACTGGCTTCATTGTGTCTCCTTGTTGAGCCGAAATTTTCAATAGCGTAAACTGTCGCACACAGAATGCAGCCTTGAATTGGAGCAGGCGAGGTGCGGACGTCAAATTTGCTAATCCTACCCGAAATTGCCTGTTTTTGCACCTTTTTTAAAGAAGCCCCGTTGAGGAATAAAATGACGTGACGGCTGATTTTGAAGAACAGATCATGCCGTCTGAATGCCTGTTTAAGCCTGTTGCATGAAATCATGGTAAAAGGCTTATTAAAAATATAAGGATCACAATACCATGCTGATTGAAGAAAACACCGCAACAGCGGCAACCGCCATCACCGCATACCACCAAGGCGTGATTGAAGCGGGTGGAGAGATGTGGACTCAACCGATTGTTTTAAAATCAGACACCATTACGTTAATGGCAGACAAAAAGCCGCTTGAATTACACACCGGCGATTTCTTTCAGACGGCCTCAGACGAAGTTCTGCCGGAAGTGATTATCGTCGGTACCGGCGCAAAACAAGAATTTATCCACCCGAAAATTATCGCCGAAGCTGCATCTCGGGGTGTCGGGTTAGAGTGTATGAACACCGCTTCGGCCTGCCGCACGCTGGTGTTGCTGCAAGGCGAAGGCCGCAGCGTGTGGGCTTGGCTGTGGCCGTAAATACCGATATGAATTAAACTAAAATGCCGTCTGAAAACTATATTTTCAGACGGCATTTGTTTGATTTTAAATCGTTAATTGTTCCAATAAGGCTTGTTTGAGTGTGAATTGTTTTTTCGGATTGTCCAAATCTTCGCTGTAGACGGTGAAGCTATCTTCAATACGCTCGTCTAAGGTAGTGATTTTGGCATAGCGCAGGCTGACGTTGTGATTAAAGAACACATCTGCCATGTCCGCCAACAGATAAGCGCGGTTGACGGCGACCACTTCTACGGTAAACCAGCCCGGGTAATCTTCTTCCTGCGTGATGGTGACGCGTGGCGGAATGGCCATATACAGGCTGCGGCGGCTTAAGCGGTAGTCGTAGTTTTGGTTTTCTGATACCGTGTAACCGTGAATAAAGCTATTTAATTCCGCCTCTAATGCACTTTGAATATTCGGGTAGTAATCAGGATCGTGTTGCGACGGAACTTGCACGATAAAGGTATCGAGAATGTAATTGTGCTCGGTGATGAACACGCGTGCGGCTAAAATATCAAACCCGTGACGGCTGAAAATGCGGCATAAACGCGGAAAAAGCCGTGGACCGTTTGGCATGAAAATCATGACTTGGAACGAATCGCTTTTCGGCAGAATCCGGCTGCGAATCATCGGCGTTTCAAAGTCATGCACCAAATTGGCAGTGTGCCACAATATTTCTCGTGTTTGATGGCGGATGAAATAAGTCGAGCCCAATATTTTCCACAATTTTTGCTGCTGCTTTTCCGGTGCGCCGGTGCGGGTAAGCAGTGAGGCGGCTTTTTGTTGGCGGTGGCTCAGCAGGGTGGTGGTGTTGTAGCTGTCGCCCGCCAAATAACGGCTGCTGGCGTGGAACAGGCTTTCTAATAAGCTACTGCGCCATGTGTTCCAGAGCTTTGGGTTGGTGCCGCGGATGTCGGCGACGGTGAGCAGATACAGTGCGCACAAGCGTTCGTGGGTTTGTACTTGCTCGCAAAATGTGCGGATGATTTCAGGATCTTGAATGTCTTCTTTTTGTGCGACGGTGGACATCAATAAATGATGTTCGACCAACCAGGCGAGTAATTCGCCTTCTTCTTCAGTCAGAAAATGATCATCTGAAAATTGTTTCGCATCTTCAATGCCTTGAGTTGAGTGATCCCCTCCGCGCCCTTTGGCAATATCATGGAAAAAAGCGGCCAGATAGAGAATGTCTTTTTTGTTGTAAGACTGCATCAGAGCGGAGGCAAAAGGGTGTTCGTGGCTGTGGCTATCTAAAGCCAAACGGCGCATATTGTGCACTACGGCCAAGATATGATCGTCCACCGGATAAACGTGGAACAAATCATGCTGCATTAAGCCGACAATTTTTTCCCAAGCCGGCAGATAATGGCCGAGTACGCCGTATAGATTCAGGAAACGTAAAACATGGGTGAGTCCGTTGCCATTGCGGAAAAAGCCGATGAAATAATGGCGGTTGGTTGGATTTTGGTAAAACTTGCGGTTCATCTTGCGCGTTGCCGCCCACCATGCACGCAAGGTTTGCGGTTCCATGGCGTTGATGTCGTTGTGGTTTTGCCAGATTTGGATAATTTTGAAGATGTTGGCCGGCTGTTTGGCAAAAATGGATTTGTCGCGGGCGGCAATTTGGTTGTTGACTTGCACGTAATCATCATCGATATGCAAAGTTACCCGCATCGGATCGGAATAGACCCGGCCTTGCAGCATGGGCAGCAAAATGCCGTTTAGCTGGTTAATGCTTTTGACCGCACGGTAGAAGTTGTGCATTAATTGTTCGGTTTTTTGGCGGTGGCTTTCGTTTACCCAACCCATATTTTCAGCTACTTGGGCTTGCAAGTCGAAAATCAGACGGTCTTCTGCGCGTTTGGCACATAAATGCAGATGAATGCGGATGGTGGAAAGCTGCTTATAGCCCTGTGTCAGCATACAGGCTTCCAAGCGGGTCAGAATGCCTTCGCGAATCAGGCAAGAGGGGCGTGTATTGAGCCCTTGTGCTTTAGCAAGCCAAAGCATGGTATGAATGTCGCGTAAACCGCCGGCGCAGGTTTTGATGTTGGGTTCCAACACCGCTGCCGAACCTTGCGACTTGGTATGGCGCTGCTTCATTTCTAACAGCTTGGCTTCAGTAAAAGTGGAAATATCACGCTGCTTATTCATGCAGGTAATCGTGCGCTGCGCCAAATCTTCGTCACCACATAAGAAACGGGCTTCCAAAAAGGCGGTGTCGCCGGTGCTCTCGTCTTCAATACTTTCACACAATTCGGCAATGCTGCCACTTTTGACCGAAGGTATCAGTTTGATGTCCCATAATGTTTGCACAAATTGGGTAATCTTTTCCTTATGGTCGTCTGAAATGTTTTCATCTGATATGATCGCTAAATCAATATCGGAGTAGGGATAGAGCTCATTGCGGCCACAGCCGCCGATTGCCAGCAGGCTCATGCCGCTGTCGGCCATGAAATATTGCCAAAGTTGCCGCAAGAGCCGATCAACGGCAGCGCCATATTGGGCAAAAAAAGTCATGGGCTGGTTTTTGCGCAAAAAGGCATCAATGGCCTGTTGTTTCTGCGTCAAAAAACATTCGCGCATGGTTTGGATATCGGCAAGCATGGTTTTTCCTTAGGGCAAAATTGTTTCGGACGGCCTATTGATTGGTATTCGACATCAAATTCAATAATTGTTGCGGTGGCAGCAGTAATTGATAGGCTGATACACCTAAGGCCGAAGCCATTTTTTCAATATTGGAAAGGGCGATATTCCAACGCTTGCGCTCTACTGCGGAAACGTAGGTCCGATCAAGGCCGCATTGACGGGCAAACTCTTCTTGCGACCAGCCTTTGTTAACACGAAACAGCCGCATATTATACGCAAGCACGGCGCGTAAGTCGTTTTCATCGGGCAATTCGGTTGGCGGTGTGAGTTTGTTGCTCATGGTTTATCCTTTGTATTTGACATCACGGATTTTACTTCACATTTTTATAGAATAAAAGCCAAAAAAAAAAAAGGGGTGGCAAACATGGCCACACCCAAACACACACACATCAAGAGGAAAGAGATAAAAGGTAATGAAAGCAAGTGGCTTCGGCGCTGTCGGCCTCTGCCTGAATTCGATGAGTGAATTATAGATGAAAATCATTTTTCGGTTTTGATTCAAATCAAGTTCGCCTTTTTTTTCTAAAAAAGCGGTTTGAAAAAGAATTTTCCAGGTTTGATGCAAATAAAATAAAATATTAAGGAAATTTAATGGGTAATAATTTTAAAATATTAAAATTTTATTGGTTAAATAATCTATTTATAGAATGATAATGCTTATTTTTTAGATTTTTTATAAGGCGCTGTATTTCAGACGGCCTGAGTGAAAGCATCTGAATAAAATGCATCTTTAGGCAAACGACATTGAGCAGTGGATAAGGAAAATGCATGTTCAACCATGGCGGGTGCACCACAGGCATAGACTTCGTACCCGCTAAAATCCGGATAATCGCGTGCAACTATATCCTGCACATAGCCGTAATCTCCTTGCCAATCTGGTGTGGGTGCTCTCAATACCGGTGTAAAATGTGAATGGTTCAGACGGCTTAAACAGTCTTGCGCTTCGCTCAAAGCATATAAATCATTCATTTCGCGAGCTCCCCAGTATAAATGTACGGTGCGTTGGCTTTGCTGGCGGATAAGTTCGGCTAACATGCTGTGTATCGGTGCAAAGCCGGTACCGGTGGCCAAGAAAATAATCGGTTTGGCGCTGTCTTTTTTCAGACCGAATGTATCCAGCGGGCCTTTGATGCGTACGATGCCTTTTTCTTTTAATACGGGCGGCTGCCCGAAAATCATATTGCTGCACAAACCTTGTTTGCGATAGCGGATATGCAGTTCGATAAAGCCGCTCTGATTGGACGCATTGGCAATCGAATAGCTGCGTACATGATTGCCGGGAAGCAGTAAGTCAATGTATTGTCCGGCTGAAAATGAAAATGTAGAAGATTTGGGCAGACCCAGGCGCAAGATGGCGACATTATGCTGAATGCGGATGTATTCAATGCGGGCAGGTAGGATTTTGACCGTTTGCGCGTGGGGATTGTAGCCATCGATACGAATAGTGAGATCGCTTTGTGCGGTGGTGCAGCAAAGTAAAATTTTTCCCTACAATTTTTCTTGGGCCGGTAAGGCTTTTGCCGAATACTCGCTCATGGTCATTTCGCCGCTGATTAAATCGGCTTTGCACTGGCCGCAAATGCCGTTTTTACAAGAATGTGGCAAATTGAGATTTTGACGCGTGGCGGCGCTTAAGACGGTTTCATGGGAAGAAACATGGAAACGGGTTTCTTCGCCAAGGGTAACGGTGTGGCTCATGGTGTATTTCATAATCAAGGCCGTCTGAAAGTGATTTTTTCAGACGGCCTGAGTTTATCTAAAAAGTCAGATCAGACGTGGTTTCAAGCCAATTTGGCTTTAATCAAATCCTGCACTTGCGCCGGATTAGCTTTACCTTTACTGGCTTTCATTACTTGGCCGACAATGGCATTTAAGGCTTTTTCGTTACCGGATTTGAATTGTTCAATCGCTTTGGCATTGTTGGCCAACACTTTATCAACCATCGCTTCAATGGCACCGGTATCGGTAATTTGTACCAAACCGTGTTTTTCAATAATTTGCTCGATACTTGATTCAGGCTCTGCCCACATCGCTTCAAAAGCTTTTTTCGCCAATTTGCTGCTTAAAGTGCCGTCTGAAATTTTCGCTACCAAGCTGGCCAAGCGCGTTGCGTTGATTGGGCTGTCGGCCAATTCCAAGCCTGCTTTGTTCAAAGTGGCGGCTAATTCGCCGTTCATCCAGTTGGCCACGAGTTTGCCTTGAGCTTTATCGCTTGCTGCTGATTCAAAATAAGCAGCTTGGCTGCGCGAAGCAGTCAGCAAACGGGCATCGTATTCGCTCACGCCGTATTCCGCTACAAAACGCGCCGCCATTTCAGACGGCAATTCCGGCATGTCTTCTTTGGCTTTTTGCAGTTGCTCGTCTGAAATGATGATCGGCAACAAATCAGGGTCAGGGAAGTAGCGGTAGTCGTGGGCATCTTCTTTCAAACGCATCACGCGGGTTTCGCCTTTTTCCGGATCAAACAGCATGGTCGCCTGCTGCACCTTGCCGCCGTCTTCGATGATTTCGATCTGGCTTTCCACCTCATAATTGATGGCGGCTTCCAAAAAGCGGAATGAATTCAGGTTTTTAATTTCACGGCGCGTACCGAACTCGGCTTGGCCTTTCGGGCGCACAGATACGTTGGCATCGACGCGGAACGAGCCTTCCGCCATATTGCCGTCACAAATATCCAGCCAAGTCACCAAGCTGTGCAAGGCTTTGGCATAGGCGACTGCTTCGGCAGCCGAACGCATTTCCGGCTCAGAAACCACTTCCAACAAAGGCGTACCGGCACGGTTTAAATCGATGCCGGTGGCGCCGTTCAAGCCTTCATGCACCGATTTGCCGGCGTCTTCCTCCATGTGCGCACGGGTAACGTTGATGGTTTTGGCTTCATCACCGACCACGATTTCTAATTTGCCGTGTTCCACAATCGGCAAATCCAATTGGCTGATTTGATAGCCTTTGGGCAGGTCAGGATAGAAATAATTTTTGCGGTCGAACACGTTTTTCTGATTGATTTTCGCATCCAAAGCCAAGCCCAGCTTAATTGCCTTCGTCACAGCTTCACGGTTCATTACCGGCAGCACGCCCGGCAAGGCGCACTCCACTATGCTGGCGTGCGCGTTCGGCTCAGCACCGAAAGCAGTCGATGCGCCGCTGAAGATTTTCGATTTTGTGTTTAATTGGACGTGGATTTCCAGTCCGATTACGGTTTCCCAAGTCATAGGGGTCTTTCTAAATTAAGAAAATTCTGATCAAGAAATTATAATGTTTACCAAAAAGCTCAAATGGTTTGCTGCCTTTGTACATAATGAATAAACTCTTCCAAAGTGAGAACTTTGGTTTTACCAAACGTTCCGAAAGAATTTTTTGCATTTTTGGGTACAACTAAAGTTAGATTTTCGGCCGTCATTTCCCGTATCTGCTCATCGGAAATACCTTCCTGCAAAGTAAACAAATGCTTGTTCGGAATCCTGTCGGCCTCATTCAGCACTTGCCGCCAACGATCCTTACAGGTTGTTTTCGAGCCCAACATTGTCAATTTATCACTTGCAAAAATAAAAAAACCATTCTTATCCCTAGCATGATATTCAATACCTCCCGGAAAAAGAAAATCCGGTTTTTTATGCCCCTCGGTTTTTACCTGTTGAGAGAATTTTAATAAAAATTCTTTAAAAATATACGCCAAATGAAGCTCTAAAGACTTTCCGGCACGCGCTTTTCTGCGATTCGTAAATGAATTTGCATGATGGATGAAGCTATCTATATCGGAAATACTGGGCTTGATCTCATCAAAATTTCTTTTTTCAAAAAGGGCAAACAATTTATATTCTTTCGCAATCCACTGCATCAATACATCACTGGGTTTGCTTTTATCCAGAAAAATACCACTGCGTGCCAACTGCGCCATTTGTTCTGTTCTAGGAAAATCGGGAAATAGATTAAATAATGATACCTGTTCGTTTTCTATCTCTCGATTAGCTATAAATACCTCCCCGGGTAAACAACCTGTTTCTTCAATAAACCAATCAATATCTTCATCAGCAGACAAAACAAAACCTTTGAATACCAGATCATCTTTTGACACTCGGCATAGAATCAGTAAAGATCCGCTATATTCATGGTTGAGAAATTCAAAGCCTCGACCAAAACCCGTAATCCGAGCTTCGTTCCGACTACCGTTACCGTAATATTTGAAATTACTGTTTGTTACCGTACCATCCTGCCATTCAATTACTATCGGAACAGTCTGGTTTTCACCTTTAACACATTCGGTATCAAAAAGGTAGCCGGAAAAATGCTTTTGAATATAAAAGCCAGATTGATGACTACCTGTCGCGCCAACATCATTAGCGCGTATATATCTGCAATATACTGCTGTAGATCTCTCCGCAACTTCAACAACCTTAATAACCACATCACTCAACCCGCTCATTTAACTAGATTCCTTACTATATTTTCAGCAATGGCCTCTACCAACGGGACTGCAACGGAATTACCGAACTGTTTATATGCTGCAGTCTTGGAAACTGCATCAATAACAAAACTTTCAGGATAACCCATCAGCCTAGCACACTCTCTCGGTGTTAGCCTGCGAGGATTCTTGCCCGATTGGGGAATTAGAATTTCCGAACCGTCTTTATAGTATCTGGCAGATAGCGTTCTTGAAATACCCCTTAAATCCGCCAAACCAAATCCAAACCCGTTTCCTTTTGCCTTGTGCTTTTCTGCATAATTTTGCAGATAGAGCCACAGCTTGTCGGACAAGGTAAAGGAATCATCCACATCATTATCTAAAATCTGATAAAGTTGCTGTTGACTATTCATAGGAGTTGGAAATTCGAAATCAATTTTTCCATCAAATTTCTGCTTATCAAAACCGACGATAAAAATCCGTTCTCTATTTTGAGGAACATAATATTTAGCATTCATAACACGATAGAAAACCGAATAATCCAATGCCTCCAATGTTTCCCTAATAATCCTGAATGTATTACCTTTATCATGTGAAACCAGATTTTTAACATTTTCAAGAAAAAAGGCTTTAGGTCTGTGCCGACGAATGATATCTGCTACATCAAAAAAAAGAGTACCTTGAGTCTTATCCAGAAAGCCTGTTTCCCTGCCCAAACTTTTTTTCTTCGATACTCCAGCTATAGAAAAAGGCTGACAAGGGAATCCTGCGCACAATACATCGAATTTTCTAGGAATCCGATTTTTAGTTTCTTCTAAAGTAATATCACCAAACGGCACTTCGCCGAAATTGGCTTCATAAGTCTGCTTGGCTTTTTCGTCCCATTCGCTGGAAAAGACACACTCTCCGCCCAAATTCTGCATGGCAATACGGAAACCGCCGATACCTGCAAAAAGGTCGATAAAGGTAAACTTCTTTTTGTGCAAGGCCGTCTGAAAGGCTGTGCTGTTTTCAAACAGCTGATACTGTGCGGCACGTTTTTTCAGCTTGTTATTACTCTGATTTTCTTCTGCTGTTTGATAACTTTCCATAAACTGCTTCCTGTATTTTTCCGGCAAACACCTGCGGATTTTTCGCGACCTCTTTTCCCCAAAAGCGCAAAACTTCCCAGCCTTCGGCTTTCAGACGGTTTGTTACTTCTTTATCCCGCCGCATGTTGCGTTCGATTTTGGCAACCCAGAATTCACGGTTTCCCTTAATCCTTGCCTTTTTGATCTCCCAATCCTTGCCGTGCCAGAATTCGCCGTCCACAAAAACAGCTACTTTGTATTTCTTAAAACTGAAATCGGGTTTTCCGAATACGGTTTTATTGTTTTTCCGGTAACGCAAACCAAGCTGCCACATGGCTTTTGCCAATAAAAGTTCGGGTTTCGTGCCTTTGCTTTTATTGGCCTGCATACATTTTCTGCGCTGTTCGGGATTTAATTTGTCCATATCAGGTTTTCAGGCTGCCTGAAATTTTTCAGACGGCCTTTTCAGGTTTTCAGGCAGTCTGTATCACAATCACACCGGCGATTTGGTATGCCAATCACTATTCTGCTGCATTTGATTAGCTACCCCCAAAATTTTGGTTTCGGTAAAGTAATTACCAATCAATTGCACGCCAATCGGCAGGGCGTCTGAACTGAAGCCTGCAGGCAGGGTCAGGGCGGGGAGGCCGGCGAGGTTGGCAGCGATGGTGTAAATGTCGCTTAGATAGGTTTCCACAGGTGTGGCATTGGCACCGATCTTCGGTGCGGCGGTCGGGGCGGTTGGAGCGAGAATGATGTCGCATTGGGCAAAGGCCGTCTGAAAATCATTCGCTACCAAGCGCCGCAGTTTTTGTGCTTTCAGGTAATAGGCATCGTAGTAACCGTGGCTCAAAACGTAAGTGCCGATCATGATGCGGCGCTTCACTTCGCTGCCGAAACCTTCGGCGCGGGTGTTGCTGTACATTTCTTCCAAATCGCCGAATTGGGCAGCACGGTGGCCGTAGCGTACGCCGTCGTAGCGTGACAAGTTGGTGCTGGCTTCAGCGGAAGTCAACACATAATAAGCCGGAATGGAAAGTTCGGTTTGCGGCAAGCTCACTTCCATCATTTCCGCGCCTTGTGCTTTTAATAAATCAATGGTGTTTTGCAAGGCCGTCTGAACATCGGCGCTGTTGCCTTCGCCGAAATATTCTTTCGGTAAGCCGACTTTCAGGCCTTTTAGCGGTTGGTTCAAATCGCGGGTGTAATCTTCTTTTTCACGTCCCAAACTGGTGGAATCGCGTTCGTCAAAGCCGGCCATGGCATTGAGCAGAAAGGCACAGTCTTCGGCGGTTTGCGCCATCGGGCCGGCTTGGTCGAAGCTCGACGCATAAGCCACCATGCCGAAACGGGAAACCACGCCGTAAGTCGGCTTGATGCCGGTGATGCCGCAATGCGATGAGGGTTGGCGGATGGAACCACCGGTATCGGAACCCAGCGCGGCAGGAGCCAAACGTGCGGCCACAACAGCTGCCGATCCGCCTGATGAGCCGCCTGGTGTGTGTGCGGTATTCCAAGGGTTGTGCGTGGCACCGTAGAATGAGGTTTCATTGGTCGAACCCATGGCGAATTCGTCCATGTTGGTGCGGCCTAAGGTAACCATACCTTCATCGAGCAGGTTTTGCACCACGGTGGCGGTGTAAGGGGAAACAAAGCTGTCGAGCATTTTCGACGAGCAGGCAGAACGCCAGCCTTGTTGCACAAAAATATCCTTATATGCAATCGGCACCCCGGTCAGCGAGGTGGCGTTACCCGTGGCAATGCGGGCATCGGCGGCTTTGGCTTCAGCCAAGGTTAAGTCTTTATCCAAAGTGATGTAGCCGTTGATGGCCGGGTTTTTGACATCGATGGCGGCAAGGTATTCCTGCGCGAGTTCGAAGGCAGAAATTTGCTTGGTTTGCAGTAATTTACTGGCTTGTTTTAAGGTATATTGAGGCATGGTGGTTTCCGAATTTTGTGTTTCAGACGGCCTTTCGTTTGAAATTTATACAGGCCGTCTGAAAATAAATTTATTCTTCGATGACTTGCGGTACAATGTATAAACGATTGCGCACTTCAGGCGCAACAGCTTGGTATTCGGCAGCGTGGTCGCTTTCGGTAACGCGATCCTCACGTAGGCGCAGCGCGACTTCATGCGGGTGTGCCATTGGATCAACACCATCGGTATCCACGTTTTGCATTTTTTCAACCATGGCGAAAATGTCGTTTAATTCCTTTAAGGTTTGCGTTTGTTCTTCGTTGGTTAAACGCAAACGGGAAAGCTTGGCAATTTTTTCCACATCGTTTAAGGTTAAAGCCATAAAATGTCCTTGTCTGATAGCAAATCTAACCTTTATAGGGTATCATTGCGCCCATCTTCAAATGAAAATGAAGAATTATAACCGAAAACCCATCAGGGTGGCATGGTGATTTTGGGACGGCTTGGTTTTATTTATGTAATAACAGCAGGCCGTCTGAATTGCTGTGTCTGTATTCTGAGAAGATTATTTAAAATAACACGCTAGGGCGGTTGCCCGAGATTTCAGGTATTTTCATGTTTCGTTTTTTATCCCGTTTTCTGTCAAATGATATTGCCATCGACTTAGGTACGGCCAATACACTGATTTATGTGCGTGACCGTGGTATCGTATTGGACGAGCCGTCGATTGTAGCGGTACAAACCGGTCAGGCCAACGGTAAAGTCAAAATTTTGGCGGTCGGCACCGAAGCCAAAAAAATGCAGGGTCGTGCGCCGCGTAATATTGAGATTATCCGCCCGATGAAAGACGGTGTCATTGCCGATTTTAATATTACTGAACGGATGCTGGGTTTGTTGATTAAAAAAGCAACCGGCAATCGCATGGTGGTGCCGCCACGCGTGGTGATTTGTGTCCCGGGCGGTTCGACTCAGGTAGAACGCAAAGCGATTCGTGATTCTGCATTTGCAGCAGGCGCATCCAGCGTGCATTTGATTGAAGAACCGATGGCAGCGGCTTTGGGTGCAGGTTTGCCGATTGAAGAAACCGCTGGTTCGATGATTGTGGATATCGGCGGCGGTACGACCGAAATCGGTATTTTGTCGCTTGGTGGCATGGCTTACTCGGATTCGGTGCGTGCCGGTGGTGATGCATTTGATGAAAGCATCGTTCATTATGTGCGCCGTAAACGTGGTGTGCTGATTGGTGAAGCGACTGCGGAAGAGTTGAAAAAGAAAATCGGCTCAG
The DNA here is from genome assembly GCF_042658245.1 of Neisseria weixii. Lineage (NCBI taxonomy): Bacteria > Pseudomonadati > Pseudomonadota > Betaproteobacteria > Neisseriales > Neisseriaceae > Neisseria > Neisseria weixii. The sequence continues at coordinate 56,200 of NZ_JBHSPY010000009.1, read as the reverse complement.
CCTTTGGCCATGACGACATGAGTGCCGTGCGCGTGAAAGGCCGTGATTTATCGCAAGGTACGCCGAAATCGATTGCTGTTACTACAGATGAAGTTCGCGAAGCATTGAGCGAGCCGTTGAATCAAATTGTCCGAGCCGTCCGCTTGGCGTTAGAGCAAGCACCACCTGAATTGGCGGGGGATATTGCCGATCGCGGTATTATGCTGACCGGGGGCGGCGCATTGCTCAAAGGCATCGATATTTTATTGGCCGATGCCACCGGTTTGCCGGTAGGTATTGCCGATGAACCTTTGAATTGTGTTGCTTACGGTGCAGGTAAGGCTTTGGACTATATCGGCAAATGGGATGCCATTTTTGCTGAAAATCCTTAACCGTAAAGGATAGGTATGAAACAATCTTCTTTACGGTTCGACGGTGACAACAACAGTCGTAAGCCATTATTTAAGCTGGCGGTTTATGTGGTGTTGGGTATTGCTTTGATGATGCTCGACAGCCATTTTGCTGCCGTTCAATCCATCCGTCAGGTGGGTGCGACCATTTTGTATCCGATACAGTGGTTGGCCAATCAACCTGTACGTCTCTATCAATATGTCGGCAATCTGTCGCAATCTCAGGCCGAGCTTCTGGAGCAAAACCGTATTTTGCAGGAAGAAAATGGTCGTCTGAAAATCCGTTTGCAGCGTGATAAAGTCAATTTGAGTGAATTGAGCGAATTGAAAAAGCTTTATGGCCTGCAACAACGTGGCATCAGTGATGTGATTGGTGCGGAAGTCATTTCCAATGGCAAAGATCCGCTTTCTGGAAAACTGATTATCAACAAAGGCAGTAGTGACGGTGTGAAAAACGGTGACGCGGTCATCGATACCGAAGGCTTAATCGGTCAGGTCACACAGGTGCAAATGAAAAGCTCGGAAATCAGTTTGTTGTCCGGCAGTAAGACTATTGTACCGGTGGTGGTGGAGCGTACCGGTCAGCGCAGCCTGCTTTACGGTAACGGCAGTAAATTGGACTTGCGTTATTTTCCGACGGGCTCCGATTTAAAGCCTAACGATATTTTATTAACTTCAGGTTTGGATAGTGTGTATCCGGCCGGTATTCCGGTGGCTACGGTCAACCAAGTAGTACGCGCTTCGGGAGCGCCTTATTACGATACGACGCTTACCCCTTTTGCTGCGTTGCAAGGCAGCCGTTTTGTACTGGTTTTACCGCAACATATTTATGCGCCGACGGAACCTTAATCTCATGAACGAATTTGACGATTCTTTCCACGCCGTGCCGTTAAGTATGGTGGTGGTTACCTTTATTGTGACCATGCTGCTGGATTTCATGCCGTTTCCTTTTGACGTGTTTTTCTGGCTGCCCGAATTGACGGCTTTGACCTTACTGTACTGGACCATGCAGCGGCCGCAAGCTGTGGGTATGGGTGTTGCTTTTGTGGTCGGGCTGTTAGTCGATATCGGCACTGCTACTTCTTTAGGCTTACATGCTTTGTCTTATACCTTGATGGTGTTTTTAGTGCTGAGCCACCATCGCCAAATCATGCTTTACGGCCATGTGATGCAGATTTTGGTGGTGTTGGCGGCTTTGTTGTGTAATCAGGCCGTGCTGGTCGCTGTGCGTTTGTTTTTAAACCATCAAATCATTACTTGGCAAAGTTTCATTGCGCCGTTTATCGGTGCGCTGCTTTGGCCTTTGTTCAGCCAATTGATGCTGATTCTGATCAATTTCAGCCGTTCCCATCGATAAAGTCATGTTAAAACGAAATTTGTCCGCCGAACCGGTGAAATCTATACCGAAACCAACAGCCGCCAATGCGTCGCAATCAGATTCTATCTTGCGGCTGTTGGTGGCTTTTGTGCTGATTTTGATTCTTTTTGCAATATTACTGGCCCGCTTTGTTTACCTTCAGGTAGTCCGCCATGATGATTTTACCGGCCGTGCATCAACCAACCGCATTACCATCATTCCTAAGCCGCCCATCCGCGGTGAAATTGTCGATGTCAACGGCGTGCCGTTGGCCAAGAATTATCCTGTCTTTTCATTGGAAGTGATTCCAAGCGAAATCGAAGGCAAGATGGATGATGTAATCGAAGCCCTAAGACAGTATGTCAACATCAGCAAAACAGATTTGCAACGTTTCAAAAAATACCGTGAAAGCTATCGAAAATACGAAAATATCCCGCTCAAATTGAAGCTGACCGATGAAGAAGCTGCCAAACTAGCCGTACATTTGCATGAGTTTAAAGGGGTTGAAGTCAATTCACGCACCTTCCGTTCCTATCCTTATGGCGCATTAACTTCACACTTCTTAGGCTATATCGGCCGCATCAGTGACCGGGATCAAGAAAAGCTCAAAGAGGAAGAGTTGGCCGCGCTGTATCGCGGCAGCACCCATATCGGTAAATCGGGCTTGGAAAATTATTATGAGCACCAACTTCATGGTGTGCCGGGCTATCAAGAAGTAGAAAAAGATGCTTATGGCAATATCGTCAAAGTGTTGAAAGATGTTCCGGCTAAAATGGGGCAAACTTTGCGTTTGGGTATGGATATCCGCATGCAGCTAGAAGCCGATCGCATTTTGGGCGGGAAGCGTGGTGCGATTGTGGCGATTAATCCGCAAAATGGTGATGTTTTAGCGTTTGTGTCGAAACCTTCGTTTGACCCGAATTTATTTATTGACGGTATTGATACGGAAACATGGAAGTTGCTAAATGAAGATTGGCAACGCCCATTAATCAACCGAGTGACGCAAGGTTTGTATCCGCCCGGTTCTACCTTTAAGCCTTTTATCGGCATGGCTTTTTTAGAAAGCGGTAAGTTGATGCAATCGACGGTATTGCCGGCACCGGGGGCTTGGAGTATTCCGGGGAGCAGGCATTTGTTCCGTGATGCTGTGCGCAGCGGTCATGGTTCGGCGAATTTGAGCCGCGCGATTCAGGTTTCATCGGATACATTCTTTTACCGCGTAGGCTATGAACTGGGCATTGATAAAACGCATCCTTATCTGGCTGAGTTTGGCTTAGGTGCGCAAACCGGTATCGATTTACCAAATGAATACCGCGGCATTTTGCCGAGCCGCGAATGGAAAGCCAAACGTTTTGCCAAGGCTAAATCGCCATCGGCGCGCGAATGGTTGCCGGGAGAAATGGTATCGGTGAGTGTGGGGCAAGGTTATAACGCCTATACGCCTTTGCAGATGGCGCATGCAACAGCTTCGCTGGCCAATGATGGTGTGGTTTACCGACCGCATTTGGTAAAAGAAGTTTTGAACTACAACAATCGTGAAATCACCAAAATCAATCCGAATGCCGAGCGAACCATTCCATTTAAGCACGATAATTTTGAATACATCAAAAATGCGATGGTAAAAGTGTTGAAACCGGGCGGTACAGGGCATCGTATCGGGGCGGGCTTGTCATACACCATGGGCGGTAAAACCGGTACCGCGCAGGTGGTGCAAATCCAGCAGGGCAAATCCTATAATGCGGCTGCTTTGCGCGAACAACACCGTGACCATGCCTGGTTTATTTCGTTCGCGCCGGTGGATAAGCCGGAAATTGCCATTGCCGTGTTGCTGGAAAACGGTGGTTGGGGCGCCAACGCGGCACCATTGGCACGCAGCTTGACCGATTTTTATATGCTGAACATGAAGCAAAATCAGTTTCCGCCTGAATCTGAAACATGGGTGAAACAAGCAACGGTTGGCGTTCAAAAAGCCAAGCCGGTTCCCCCTTCGATTTTTCAGACGGCCTATGCGCAATCTGTAAACCCACAACCGACAAAGGAAGCGCACCATGACTGAACATCAAAGCGTCGGGTGGGCGAAAAAAATCAAGCAAACCGTGTGGGCGCCGCTTGATCCTTGGCTGTTTTTTGCCATGTCGGCCGTTTACATCATGAGCCTGTTTTTACTTTATTCCGCAGACGGGCAAGAATTCGGCCAGTTGGAAAATAAAACGCTGCACACGGTCATTGGTTTTATTTTGTTGTGGGTAGTAGCACAAATTCCGCCGAAAACCATTGCCAAATGGGCGTTGCCGATTTATGCGTTGGGTGTCATCTTGCTAATCGGTGTCGAAGTAGCCGGTGTGACGGTCAACGGTTCGACCCGCTGGCTTGATCTCGGCATACGGATTCAGCCGTCTGAAATCATGAAAATAGGTCTGCCGATGATGGTGGCGTGGTTTTTCCAACACTTTGAAGGCCGATTGCACTGGTGGCATTACCTGACTGCATTGGGCTTAATCTCAGTGCCGGTAACTTTGATTTTAAAACAGCCCGATTTGGGTACGGCCACGCTGATTATGGCTTCGGGCATTTTTGTGGTGTATTTTGCCGGATTATCATGGAAAGTGATTTTTGCCGCCATTGTGGGATTTGTGGCTGTTTTGCCGCTGGTGTGGAATTACGGCATGCATGATTATCAAAAAATGCGCGTGTTGACTTTGTTTGATCCGACCAAAGATCCGCTGGGTGCCGGTTACCACATCATTCAATCGATGATTGCCATCGGCTCGGGCGGTGTGTGGGGTAAAGGCTGGCTCAACGGTACACAAACGCATCTCGATTATATTCCGGAAGCCACGACCGACTTTATTTTTGCCGTTTTTGGCGAAGAATTTGGATTAATCGGCAATATCTTGTTATTGCTGGTGTATTTGGTGATTTTGGGACGCGGTTTATATATTGCCGGCCGTGCACAAACTTTATACAGCCGTACATTGGCCGGCGCGCTGACCATGACCTTTTTCTGCTATGCTTTTGTCAATATGGGGATGGTAAGCGGTATTTTACCGGTAGTGGGCGTACCGTTACCTTTAGTGAGCTACGGCGGCACGGCGACGATTTCCATTATGATCATTTTGGCGCTGTTGATGAGCATTGCCAACGAACAAAAACTGCCACGGCCAAAAGCAGGCACGCAAAAGGGATAATCTATGGAACTGGGTGTTGAAATCACCAAACTAATCGTTGCCTTTATGGTATTGATTAATCCGTTTGGTGCGCTGTCGATTTATCTGGATTTAACCCGCAACCACAGCACACGCGAGCGACGGAAAATCGCTAAAGTAGCGACTTTATCGGTGTTTATCGTGATTTCGGTTTTTGCGATCAGCGGCGGTTTTATTTTGAAATTGCTGGGGATCAGTGTAGGTTCGTTCCAAGTCGGCGGTGGTATTTTGGTGTTGCTGATTGCTATTTCAATGATGAAGGGCGACGATAATCCGACCAAGCCTGATTTGGGTACCAGCGAAGACAGCGAGATTACAATTACAGCCAAGCCCAAAGATAATGTAATGTCATTTGCCGTGGTGCCGATTGCCATTCCGATGATGGTTGGTCCGGGCGGTATTTCTACCGTGATTATTTACGCCTCTGCCGCACAAAATTATTGGGACGTGATCAGTATCATTGCCGCCGGATTTTTGATTAGCCTGTTTTGCTATATTGTGTTGATGGCATCGGCCAAAGTGAGCAAGTGGCTGGGTGATACCGGCTTAAGTATTCTCAATCGGATTATGGGCATGCTGCTGGCGGCGGTATCAGTAGAAATTATTGTGGCCGGGTTGAAGGCAATATTTCCACAATTGGCGGCTTAAAGCATATAAGCAAATGGCTTCAAAAGGCCGTCTGAATATTCAGACGGCCTTTTATCTTTTATTTATCCGGTGTTCTTAACGATATTGCTGCCATTTTATACAGTAACAATTTCAGATGGCCTTCGTTATAATATCGGTTTACATATAAAAAACACATGCACTCAAAGGAGCATACCTTGTTTCACAGCATAGACGTTGCCAGTGGCGAAATGCTTTATCGCCGCGATGTACAAAAGTGGGATGAATTTTCAACTGCGCTTTTCCAGCTTCGCCAACACCAACAGCAGTTTGCCGCACTCAATGCAACCACACGTACCGCTTTGCTGCAAAAGTTTGCCGAGCGTTTGGCCGACAGGCAAGAGTGTTTGGCGGAAATGGTGTGCGAAGAAGTCGGACGCTGCTTGCATGAATGTCAGGCAGAATTGAAAAAATCGGTTGAGCTGATTCGCTATTATGTACGGCTGGCGCCGGAATTGCTGGCGCACAAAACCATTGCCACACAGGCGAGTTTGAGCCAAGTTCGCTTTGAGCCTTTGGGTGTGGTGTTGGCGGTCATGCCGTGGAATTATCCGGTGTGGCAGGTTTTGCGTTTTGCGATACCGGCTTTATGCGCGGGCAATGCCTGCGTGGTGAAACCTGCTCCCAGCGTGGCCCGTGTGACCGCCGCTTTGTTTGATATTATCGGCGGAGATTTACCGGTGATACCTGCGTGGCTGAGTCATGAAGATACGCTGAAGGCCATTGAAGCCACCGATGCCATGGCGTTTACCGGCTCGACCCACACCGGCCGCCGCCTTGCTGCACATGCCGGTATGCATTTGAAGAAAACCGTATTGGAACTGGGCGGCAGCAATGCTTTTATTGTGATGCCTGATGCCGATTTGCCGCAAGCAGCAAAAGATGCCTGTTATTCCCGTTTTCGCGATGCAGGCCAATCGTGTAATGCGGCCAAGCGCATTATTGTTGTCGAAGCCGTTGCCGATCAATTTATCCCATTATTTTTGGCAGAATGCGCCAAGCTGAAAAGTTGTCACCCCAAAGATGCCGATACCACGCTTGCACCTTTGCACCGCGAAGATTTGCGCGATACCGTGCATGGGCAGGTGCGCGATGCAATCGAACATGGTGCAGATTGCTTGATGGGCGGCGAGATGCCCGCAGGAAAAGGCTGGTTTTATCCGGCTACGGTCTTAGATCGGGTGAATCCGGCCTGCCGCGTGTATCATGAAGAGGTGTTTGGGCCGGTGGCGATGATTTTACGGGCAAACAACGAAGCGCATGCAGTTGAATTGGCCAATGATTCGCCTTTTGGCTTGGGGGCGGCGATTTATTCGGGTAATACCGAGCAGGCATGGCAATATGCCGAACATATTCAGGCCGGTTCGGTGTTCATCAACCGCCACACTAGCAGCGATCTGCGCTTGCCGTTTGGTGGGGTAAAAGCGTCAGGCTATGGGCGCGAGTTGTCGGAATTCGGTTTGTATGAATTTGTGAACGTGAAAACCTATTGGCAGAAGTGATAAATGATCAAAGGCCGTCTGAAAGATGATTTTTTCAGGCGGCCTTTAAAATAAAATAAATGAAATCAATGCGACAAGCGGCCTTCGCGCGCCAAAATCTGTTCGGCATAATCACAGCTTGCAGTCAAATTCAAGCTGTTTTTCTCGGCTTCCCGAATGGCGGCATTCACCAAATGGCGTGCCAAACCTTTGCCGCGGTGTTGTGGTTCGATGCGGGTATGGGTGATGTCGAGCGTATTGTTAAGCGTACGGTAATCCAATTCTCCGATAATTTCATCATCGGCCAATAAGAAAAATTTTTGCGATTCGGCTTGATGTTGGATATTCGGCATGATTGTCTCCTCTGTTATTGAAAATCGATGGATTGCTTCATCAGTATAAAAGATTTGCCGTAGGGCGCAAGAAAAAATTGAGGCCGTCTGAAATAGTGGGTTTCATACGGCCCCAATAAAGACCATTCAATTACCGGCTTTCAGCTTCTTCAAAACCGACCACTTCCAAGCCAAAGCCCGTTAAGCCGGTGAAGGCGGACGGCTTGCCCAATACGCGCAGTTTGTTGACATTAAGGTTGGCCAAGATTTGCGCGCCGATGCCGTAACTTTTGCTGTCCCATTTAAAGGCTTGGTTCGCGCCCTTCGGCAGGGTGCGGTCGAGCAGCGATGCACCGTCTTCCGTGCGGTGCATCAAAATCACTACGCCGCTTTCGGCTTTTTGAATACGGGTTAGGGCTTGTGGCAGCGACCAGGAGTGGCGCGGATTCGGTAAAATGAAATCCATCGCGCTGAATGGTTCATGCACGCGCACTAAGGTTTCATTTTGTGCGGTAGGGGTGCCTTTTACCAAAGCCAAATGGGTTTCGCCGGTTAATTTATCGACGTAAACATGTTGTTGGAATGTACCCCAAGGGGTATTCACCGGTGAGTCGCCCATTTCTTCCAACAGGCTTTCGGTGCGGCTGCGGTATTCGATTAAGTCGGTAATGGTGCCGATTTTCAGGCCGTGTTCTTCGGCGAATTTCATCAATTCCGGCATGCGCGCCATGGTGCCGTCGTCGTTGATGATTTCACAGATTACCGCCGCCGGAATCAGGCCGCACATCTGCGCCAAATCGACGCCGGCTTCGGTATGGCCGGTGCGCGCCAATACGCCGCCTTTTTGCGCACGCAAGGGGAAAATATGGCCGGGCTGTACGATGTCTTCGGGTTTGGCGGTAGATGATACGGCAGTTTGAATGGTTAAGGCGCGGTCGGCGGCAGAGATGCCGGTGGCGATGCCGTTGGCTGCTTCAATGGATACGGTAAAGTTGGTGCCGTATTGTGCGCCGTTTTTCTGCGTCATCATCGGCAAGCCCAGTTTTTCGACCATTTCTTCGGCCATCGGCAGACAAACCAAGCCGCGGGCGTGTTTAATCATAAAGTTGATGGCTTCGGGCGTAACAAATTGTGCGGCCATCAGTAGGTCGCCTTCGTTTTCACGGTCTTCGGCATCGGTGATGATGACCATCTTTCCGGCTTTGATATCGGCTAAAATTTCTGGAATGGTGGCAATATTCATGGTTTTGCTCTCTTTAGAATCGGATGGGGTGGGTGTGTGTACGGTGTCGAGCCACATTTCGGGCATGGCGGCATCGCGCTCTATTTTTCGGGCTTTTTTCTCGCCGAAGGATTTGTTTTTCAATAAAGCGGAGAGTTCGCCCTGATTAATGCCGGTTGCCGCAACCAATCGGGCTTGCTGGCCGCCGCAGTGCCGGTTAATCCATAGCCGCAGATTGTGGCGGCGCAATTCGGTAATGGTCATGGTGTGGCCTGTGTGTGAAAACGTAGTCGATTGTAGTCCCAACTGTACCGAAAAGCAAATTTGGTAATATAGGTAATTTTATTACCTTATGGTAATTTTTAAATTATAAAACGAGGCCGTCTGAAACGTAAAATTAGGTTTTCAGACGGCCTTTATTATTGAAATTTCACCCAGAGCAACCATATTTGGGTTTGATTCATTAAGAGTTTTTTAAGGTTGAAGCGATGAAGGTATTTTTTCGCTGGCTGCTGGTGCTGTTGTTGGTTGCAGCTGCGGCGTTAAGTGGTTGGTTTTATCATGAACGCGTTGCCCAAGAGCAGGCTGAAGTATTATCGCGTGAAGGTGTGTTGACGCAAATCAAGCAGCTCAACCGCTTGGAAAGCACGGCATTTTATATATCGATACCATCATCCGCACAGAAAAAAAAGGCGACTGGCGCAAATTATGGCAGGACGCGCAAAGCGGTTTGTTTATCGTGCGTGGCAAAGTGCTGGCTGGAGTCGATTTAGATAAAATCACCGCCGACGATGTGAACATCATTGATGAAAAAGTTATTATCAGCCTGCCGGAAGTGGAAATCCTCAGTGTGGATCTGGAAGACATTGAAGTTTACGATATACAAACCGGTTCGCTGAATATCCTGCCGATGGATAAAACGGTGTTTAAAACCGTGCAAGAGCAGGCGCGCCGGCAGGTACTCACCAGCGCGTGTAAAGCTGATATTTTGAAAAATGCTACTGCACAAGCGCAACGGCAGTTGGAAGATTTATTCAGGCTGACGCAAACGCAAGTGTCGATTTATCCGGCTGCGGTGCCGGTTTGTAAGTAGGGAACCAAGGTGGGAAGGCCGTCTGAAAAATATTGTTCAGACGGCCTTTGTTGTTGGTTTTGTTGAGTTGTATTTTTCAGACTGCTTTCATCCTGTATTCACTCGGATTGCTGCCGAACTGTTTCTTAAACGCTTTGCTGAAGCATTCGGGATTATCATAGCCTGCCAGTTGCGCGGCCTGATAAACGGTTTGCGCCTGTTTGAGTGCGCTGCGCGCTTGATGAGGCAGTATTCGCAATGATAACGCGCAATGCTGGTGTGGAAAGTTGTCTGAAAATCCCGTTGCAGGGTGGTCGGATTGGTATTGCACAGGCGGGCAAACGTTTCGATATTTTAATTAAAATGCTGCGGATCGTGCAGAAGGGTGATGAGTTTTTGCAGACGTTTGCGGGCTACAGTTTCATCGCTTGGAATGACGGGAAACAGCGTTTGCAAAACTTTGCCCATCAGCAGCATTTGACCGTGGCGGTAGAAGTTTTGCCAGATTTCCGGCTTTTCAGATACGGATAACAGATTGTTTAAATGCATCTGTATAGAGGTAGTCGGGTGAAAATAATGGGGCTCGAGATGACTGCTGCGAAACAGGCGCAAAACTTCGGGCGGACAGCACATTTGTGCCAGCAGCTGACTGCTGCAAAACAAAACCAATTCATTTTGTCGCCCGCTGTAGAAAATTTTGCGGCCGTCTGTCGGCTGGTTGACCGGTAGCAATACCGCAGCTTGGGAATCCGAAGCATGAAGGAAAACCTCACGCTTACCTAATTGCAGGTGGGTAGTGCCTTCAAGCGTGAAAATCAGGCGCAGGTCGGGGTCGAAGCGGACTTCTGATTCTATCTGGGATAGTGTCTGCAGTTCGGCATATTTCAACTCTAAACCATCGGTAAAACGACAAATACTGATGTGCCTGTCTGCATATGGTTGCTGATGGGGAAACGGTTGTAATGATTCATTTTCGGTGGGGATAAAATTGCGGAAAATTCGGGTATCAGTATAGCAAAAACTGACATGATAAGCTTTTAATAATTATTATCAGTTAGATTAGGGCTATAATGAATTACCGTTTAATTATCGGTTTTTCGCTGCTGCCCACCGTATTGGCAATTCAGGCTGCTTATGCCCAAGATACTGTGGAATTAGAAACTGTTGAAGTGGCGGGGTAATGAAACGCGGCGTTACCAGTATACGGCCTCACCCCAGCAATCCTGGTCCGCCACGAAAACCGCGACCCCCTCAAACAACGTGCCGCAAAGTGTGAGTGTGGTCACCCGTAGCCATTTGGACGAGCGAGATCCGAAAGATATGGCGGAAACGCTGGCTTATACCGCAGGTGCCTCAGGTGGCTACCGTGGTGAAAACGGCATTATCGAAATGTCGGTGCGGGGCATTGGTTTCAAAAGCCGCGGTGGCGGCCAACCGACATTTTTAGACGGTTTGCGCTATCCGGCTTCGCTGGAGATCAGCCCTTATTCGTTGACCGCATCGAAGTGCTGAAAGGGCTGTCATCGGTATTGTACGGCCAAGCCAATCCGGGCGGCTTGGTTAATATTCCGTTTAAAGAAGCCAGCGGCAGCAATGAAAACGAAGTAATATTCAAAACCGGCACGGGCAAACTGGCTGAAGTCGGTATCGACCTTGACCGCGCCCTAGATGACGAATGGGCTTGCCGCATCGTCGGCGACGCCAAGCAGGTGAATTGGCAGGCGGGCGATGTGGCGCGGCAGCGTTAATTGACCCTGATATCGTCTTTACGCTGGAAGCCGAATGAGCAAACAGAATGGACGTTGAAAGCATTTTATGAGCGTCAACCCGAAGCTGGCGACCGCAACTTTTTGGTGCGTCAAGGCACGGTGGACGTGGTGGAAAGCTGTTACATTCCTTACGATTTCTTCGCAGGGGATAAAAACTTCCACAATTTCAATAACCGAAAAGCCCATATCGGCCACCGTTTCAGCCATGATTTCGGCAACGGTTTCAGCGTTGAGCAAAACCTGCGTTACAGTCAGTATTCAGATGACTGGAAAACGTTGGTGGTGTGGTATGCAGGAGAGGACAGCGACTTATCCGCAAAGCCCGCCGTTTTGAAGATAGCTCACGCGATTTGTTGGTTGACAACCGCTTGTGTTGGCAGGGCAATACCGGCTCGGTCAAACACGATGAGCTATTCGGATTGGATTACGCCGAACGCCGTTTGATATCGAGCAGAAAAACCTGACCGTTTACACGCCGTCGACCTACGAGAAGACGCAGCGCGGGAAAGTTCGCACGTGTGGTGCGGAAACCGAGATTCAGGGTGATATCACACCAGCTTGGGGCATCAGCGGTAATTATACTTATCTGGACAAAAAAGTACGCGAAGACAGCGATGCTTCAGCAGTTGGTACAACCTCATGGGGCACAGTTTCTCATTGTAGACGGATTACCGCTTTTCCGGTGTATTGAGCGGTGTCAGTGCGGGTTTGGGCTTGCGCCACATCGGCAAAACATGGGGTGACAGCGCCAATACTTTCCGCGTACCGGCCTATACTTTGTGGGACATGAAGCTGGCTTACAAACCGGGCGGGCATTGGAGCGCACTCAAAGGCACGCAGGTTCAGCTTAACGTGCAAAACCTGACCAACAAAGCATACGTTGCCTCCTGTGCCAACGGCAATGCCTGTTTTTACGGCAAAGGGCGTGTGGTGACGCTTTCGGCAGGTTGTCGCTGGTAAAAAATCTTGTGATGTGGCTTCAGGCGGCCGTTCTCGTCAAATGCCGTCTGAATCTTTAAGGAAATACAGTGAAACGCACTTTTTTTGCTTTATTTATGCTGCCCGCTTTTTCCGTTGCCAAGACAGATAACCAAGCCTGTTTGAATGGGCGAGGGATTGCCGATATTCCGTTGGATTTATCAAAAGGCCGCTATATTGAGGGGAATATTCGTTTCAGCGGCGTTGATTTTGCGCGTAAAGGCATGACGCTGAATGCGGTTTCAGACGGCCTGGAGTGCATGTTGTTTCATAACCAAACCAACGAGCAACAATTTTTATTGTGGTTGCCGTCTGAAAAGTGGGCGGATCTGAGTTTGAAGGCGGAGGAAAATCCACGAATCTGCTATGCATTAACATTAAAACAAAGCAAGGCCACCATCGATGGCGTTATTCGTGAAAACACCGCACCGCAAAGCCCGCGTTTGCAAGCCTTGCAGCAGGATTTGAAACACGACAAACAAGCCTTGGAAAAATTTTGGCAAGAAATGGCAGGCAAAGGCACACCACTGGTGGAAGGGACAGGCAGTTCCGGCCGTTTGCTGACGTTTCTTTATCGTGGCGCACAAAAAAATGTGCGCGTATTGGGTGCCCCGGGCAACGGCCATGAGTGGATGGAAAAGCTGCCTGACAGCGACGTTTGGTACAAAAGTTTCACCGTGCCCAATGATTTACGCTTAAGCTACCAGCTTGCTCCCGATGTGCCTTCGCCTGAAAATTTGGATAGCAACGAAAAAGAAGCACAATACCGCAAACGGCGCGCATTGTTGGCGGGGTTGCAGCCAGACCCGTTTAATCCGCACCGTTTGGTAGAGACTCTTTGGTGGATTTGAATCAGGAGGCTTTTTCAGATGGCCTCGATAAACCAAAAGGCCGTCTGAAACAATATGCTTTTACCAGTAAAATACTTAACAATACGCGCCGGCTATGGATTTATCAAACCAACCAAGATGACAATGCAAAACCTGTATGGCTGTATCTTTTTGACGGGCAAGATTATCTGGAGAAAACGCAGCTTCCTGCCGTGTTCGACCGCTTGCGTGCACAAATAAACCTGCCGCCCATAATTGCCGTGATGATTGACAACCATGAGCGCAGCAAAGAATTGCCTGCCAACCCACAGTTTGCCGATATGGTGTCGCAAGGACTGATTCCCTTTGTCGAGCAGTAAACCGGCCATGTCCACCACCGCGAATCGGCTGTGATTGCAGGTAGTAGCTATGGTGGTTTGGCCGCTGCTTACATTGCTTTGCGCCACCCGCAACAATTTGCCAATGTGCTGCCGATGTCGGGTTCTTTTTGGTGGAAAAATAAGACGGGTGAAGGTATTCAGGAAACGGTTGCTTCATCATCCGAGCTACCGTTAAAGTGGTACATCATGGCTGGAAAGTATGAAACCGCCCGCAAGGGAGAGGCTGCGGCAGAAGGCATCGCCTTTTCATCACGCCAACTGGGTGACATTTTGCAACGCCACAACCATATGGTGACTTACCGCGAATACGGTGGAGGCCATGATTATGCGGTATGGCAAAAAGCGTTGGCAGATGGGGTGATTAATCTGTTTGGTGAGCGTTAAGGCCTGAATTGATATTATTGATATTTAAGAAAAGGCCGTCTGAAAATGATTTTTTCAGACGGCCTTTTATATCAACAAGATTTATTCGACCGGCGCAGCAGGATCTTTCGCAGTCGGCAAAATCCAGTTCAGCAAAATCGCCAGAATTGAGCACAAACCGACACCGGCGAAGCTGAGTGTGCCAAACTTAATGATCATGCCGCCCACGCCGGTGGTGAGTACCGAGCTGACGATGACTAAGTTTTTCGGTTGCATTAAATCCACTTTGGCATCAATCAGCGTTTTCAAGCCTAATGAAGCGATGGTGCCGAACAGCAAAATCATGATGCCACCCATCACCGGCAAAGGAATCGAGGCTAAAAACGCGTTAAATTTGCCGAAAAAGGCCATGCAAATTGCGAAGATGGCTGCCCAAGTCATGATTTTCGGGTTGCTGTTTTTAGTAATCATCACCGCACCGGTGACTTCGCCGTAAGTGGTGACAGGCGGGCCGCCGATTAAACCGGCCACACACACGCCCAAGCCGTCGCCGGCAAGGGTTTTGTCCAAGCCCGGATCTTTGGCGTAGTCTTTTCCGGTCACGTTGCCGATGGCCATGATGCCGCCGATGTGTTCGATGGCGGGAGCAATGGCGACAGGCAACATAAATAAAGCCGCTTGCCAGTTGACTTCGGGCGTTTCAAAGTGGGGAATGGCAAACCAAGGCGCGCTGGCAATCGGCGATGTATCGACCAAACCCATGGCGAGTGCCAAGATGTAACCTGAAGCCACGCCGATTAAAATCGGAATCAGCTTCATCATTTTGCTGCCGAATACCGACACGACTACAGTTACGGCAAAAGTGAATCCGGCCAGAATCAATGAATTGCTGTACTCGATTACTTGCCGGCCGCCGGATTGGCCCATAGCCATTTGGCTGGCCGCTGCGGCTACCGACAAACCGATTACCATAATCACCGGACCAATCACCACAGGCGGCAATAATTTATGCACCGCTTCCAAGCCGCGCCAGCGAATCAGTGCGGCAAAGATAAAATACATAAAGCCGGCGGCAAACAGGCCGAACATGGTCGACGGCAAGCCCCATTCGCTGATGGAATAAATAATCGGCGCGATAAAAGCAAACGAAGAACCTAAGAAAATCGGTACTTTGCGTTTGGTGAGCAATTGAAATAAAAGCGTGCCGATACCTGCGCCAAGCAAAGCCAAGGCAGGATTCAGACCGGTTAGAAGGGGAACGAGCACCATCGCCCCGAACGCGACAAATAAAATCTGCGCGCCGGAGATAGCTAGTTTAAGTTGTTGCATGTTAAATTCCGTTATGATTTTGAAGCAATCGGGCGCGATTATACGATGATTCCGGTAAATTTTGTATCGTCTTTGCATGCGAAGGCCGTCTGAAACCATGAATTTGCGGTCGAGATTGTTTATAATGCCTCTACTGGTCGCAATGATTGTTCAGACGGCCTTTGCGCTGCCTTCAAACCCAACACGATTAAGAGAACGGATATGTCGGAAAAACAAAAAGTTATTGCTATTGACGGGCCGAGTGCTTCAGGAAAAGGAACGGTTGCTTCACGCGTTGCCGCTGCCTTGGGCTTTGATTATCTGGATTCGGGTGCGCTTTACCGGTTGACTGCCCTCTATGCCCAAAAAGAAAATGTCGAGTGGACAAATGAGGCCGGTGTAGCCAAATTGGCGGAAAGTTTACCGGCTGAGTTTGACGGTCAAAAAGTCTTGCTGAATGGCGAAGATGTTTCCGAACAAATCCGCACTGAAGCCATCGGTATGGGCGCTTCTGCTGTGGCGAAATTGCCGCAAGTACGCACCGCTTTATTGCAGCGCCAACGTGATTTTTTAACCGGTAAAGGCTTGGTGGCTGATGGGCGCGATATCGGCTTGGTGATTTTTCCCCAAGCGGCGTTGAAGGTGTTTTTGACCGCCAGCGCGCAAGTGCGTGCAGAGCGCCGTGCCAAGCAAATCGGCTTGCCGTGCGAAGGTATGGAATTTGACCGCATTTTGTCGGATATCGAAGCGCGTGACGAAGCCGACCGCCGCCGAGCCGTTGCGCCGTTGCAGCAATTGCCGGATGCGCAGCTTTTGGATACCACCGAGCTGGGTATTGAAGAAAGCGTAAAAAAAGTGCTTGATTGGTATGGCAAAGTTTGAAAATTGCTGTATAATTCTTTTGCTTGATTTCAGACGGCCTTTTTATCATGAAAGGCCGTCTGAAAATTATAGTCGGTTAAAATAAGAAAGCTGCAAAATGTATTTTTACCGCAGCATTTTTATTTTAATCGATTGATTTTGACGCTTGCCGTGCCAAGGGCGGCGAGCGATGTCTAACTTACCCCGCACCCCTTGGCGGTGTACCGAAAAGAGTTATTTATGTCTATGGAAAATTTTGCTCAGTTATTGGAAGAAAGCTTCACCCTGCAAGAGATGAACCCAGGTGAGGTGATTACCGCTGAAGTAGTGGCAATCGACCAAAACTTTGTGACCGTTAACGCAGGTCTGAAATCAGAATCTCTGATCGACGTAGCTGAATTCAAAAACGCTCAAGGCGAAATTGAAGTTAAAGTTGGTGACTTTGTTACCGTCACCATCGAATCTGTTGAAAACGGCTTCGGCGAAACCAAACTGTCTCGCGAAAAAGCCAAACGCGCTGCCGACTGGATTGCTTTGGAAGAAGCAATGGAAAACGGCGACATCTTGTCTGGCGTGATCAACGGTAAAGTAAAAGGTGGTTTGACTGTGATGATCAACAGCATCCGCGCATTCTTGCCGGGTTCTTTGGTTGACATTCGTCCGGTTAAAGACACTTCACACTTTGAAGGCAAAGAGATCGAATTCAAAGTTATCAAATTGGATAAAAAACGCAACAACGTGGTGGTATCGCGTCGTGCCGTTTTGGAAGCCACTTTGGGTGAAGAGCGCAAAGCCTTGCTGGAAAACCTGCAAGAAGGTTCGGTTGTTAAAGGTATCGTTAAAAACATCACCGATTACGGTGCATTCGTTGACTTGGGCGGCATTGACGGTTTGCTGCACATCACCGACTTGGCATGGCGCCGTGTGAAACACCCAGGCGAGGTGTTGGAAGTCGGCCAAGAAGTTGAAGCCAAAGTATTGAAATTCGACCAAGACAAACAACGCGTTTCTCTGGGTATGAAACAATTGGGCGAAGATCCATGGAGCGGTCTGACCCGTCGTTACCCACAAGGTACCCGCCTGTTCGGTAAAGTGTCTAACTTGACCGACTACGGTGCATTCGTTGAAATCGAACAAGGTATCGAAGGTTTGGTACACGTTTCTGAAATGGACTGGACCAACAAAAACGTACACCCAAGCAAAGTGGTTCAATTGGGCGACGAAGTAGAAGTGATGATCTTGGAAATCGACGAAGACCGTCGTCGTATTTCTTTGGGCATGAAACAATGTCAAGCCAACCCATGGGAAGAATTTGCCGCCAACCACAACAAAGGTGACAAATTATCCGGTGCGGTTAAATCGATTACCGACTTCGGTGTATTCGTAGGCTTGCCAGGCGGTATCGACGGTTTGGTTCACTTGTCTGACCTCTCTTGGACTGAGTCTGGCGAAGAAGCCGTTCGCAAATACAAAAAAGGCGAAGAAGTTGAAGCCGTTGTATTGGCCATCGATGTGGACAAAGAGCGCATCTCTTTGGGCATCAAACAATTGGAAGGCGACCCATTCGGTAACTTCGTCAGCGTAAACGACAAAGGTGCTTTGGTTAAAGGTACTGTGAGATCTGTTGACGCTAAAGGTGCTGTAGTTGCATTGTCTGATGAAGTAGAAGCTTACTTGCCAGCAGCTGAGTGGTCTAGCGAGCGCGTTGAAGACTTGCGCAATGTCGTGAAAGAAGGCGACGAAGTTGAAGCCGTTATCGCAACTGTTGACCGCAAAAACCGCAGCATCCGCTTGTCTGTAAAAGCCAAAGACGCTAAAGAAAACCGCGACGCTTTGAACTCGGTAAATTCTGCAGCAACTGCCAACGCCGGTACCACCAGCTTGGGTGACTTGCTGAAAGCCAAATTGTCTGGTGAAGAATAAGGTTGCAGACAATGACTAAGTCTGAATTAATGGTTCGTTTGGCAGAGGTTTTTGCCGAAAAAAACGGAAATCAATTGATGGCTAAAGACGTTGAGTATAGCGTGAAAGTTTTGGTGGATACCATGTCCCGTTCGCTGGCTCGCGGCCAACGCATTGAAATCCGTGGTTTCGGCAGCTTTGACTTGAACCACCGTCCAGCCCGAGTGGGTCGCAACCCGAAAACCGGCGAGCGTGTGGAAGTGCCTGAAAAGCATGTTCCGCATTTCAAGCCGGGTAAAGAGTTGCGCGAACGTGTGGACTTGGCTCTGCAAGAGAACGCCAACTAAAAACCTGAGTAAACAAACGCCGCAGAAATGCGGCGTTTTTTCTTATAAATTCAAGCAATAAAGAAGTTTCATACGATAAATGCTTGGAGGCCGTCTGAAATCATTTATAATGGCTGCCATTCAGTCAGAATTAATAAATAATAAGGTTCGGTAATGAGTGATAGAGAAAATCTGTTTGTCCCGCCAAGTTTTGAAAACCACAGTCCGTTGACTTGGTATCAGGCCGCTGCCCAGCAGCCTAATTTTATCCGTGATGAGGCGCAAGCCGTTGCCATTGAGCATTTAGACCGTTTGTGGACTGAGCTGATGATGTTCAAACGCAAACGCAACCGTTTTTTGGGCCGTAGCCTGCGTTCGCCGCAAGTGCCGAAAGGCTTGTATTTTTATGGTGGCGTAGGGCGTGGTAAAAGTTTTCTGATGGATGCGTTTTTCGGCTGTCTGCCTTATAAACGCAAACGTCGTGTTCACTTTCATGCTTTTATGGCAGAAATCCATCAGCGCCTGAAAGGTTTAAAAAGCGAAGCCAATCCGTTGAAAGCCGTGGCTTCCGATATTTCTCAAGAAACGCGCGTTTTGTGTTTTGACGAATTTCACGTCAGCGACATTGCCGATGCCATGATTCTCGGCCGCTTGCTGGAAAATTTGTTAAACGAAGGCGTGGTGTTGGTGGCAACTTCCAACTACGCACCGTCTGAGCTGTATCCGCAAGGACAAAACCGCAGCAGCTTTTTGCCGACCATTGCCTTGATTGAATCGAATTTGACGGTATTGAACGTTGATGGTGGCGAAGATTACCGCTTGCGTACTTTGAAGCCCGCTGAAATTTTCTTTGTGCCGAGTAATGAAGAAAACGAAAACAAACTGGCTGAATTGTTTAAAGAAATGGCGCATACATCGGGATTGAATCCGGGTATCAGTATTATTCATGACCGTGAAATTCCACACAAAGCCAAATCTGACAAAGCAATCTGGTTTGATTTCCGCGCATTGTGCTTTGGCCCTCGTTCGCAAGCGGATTATCTGTATTTGGCCGAGAATTACGAAATCATGTTTGTTTCCGGCTTAGAGCGTTTGACACCGCTGGAAAAAGCGGAAGCGCGTCGTCTGACTTGGCTTATTGACGTATTGTATGATTTCCGAGTGAAGCTGTGCGCCACCAGTGCAGTTGATGTGAATGATATTTATGTTGAAGGTGATTTTGCCGCAGAATTTACCCGTACTGCCAGCCGTATGGTGGAAATGCAGTCTGAAGTGTATTTGGAGCAGCCACATTTGACGCTGGGTAAGAAAAAATAAACGTAATTTTTGGCCGGTTAATGCTGCTTTTTACCAAAAGCAAACGAAGTTTGGTAAAATAAAGCTTCACCGAATTTTGAAAAACCCTATTGCAAAATGCAATGAATATAAGGACATGACATGGCTATTGAACGTACCATCTCTATCGTAAAACCAGATGCCGTGGGTAAAAACGTTATCGGTAAAATTTATGACCGCTTTGAAAGTAACGGCTTGAAAATCGTTGCCGCAAAAATGAAACAGCTGAGCCAAGAAGAAGCCGAAGGTTTCTACGCCGTACACAAAGAGCGTCCTTTCTTTACCGATTTGGTCACATTCATGACCAGCGGTCCGGTGATGATTCAAGTGTTGGAAGGCGAAAATGCCGTGGCAAAAAACCGCGAGCTGATGGGGGCGACCAATCCTAAAGAAGCCGCTGCCGGTACCATCCGCGCCGACTTTGCCGAATCTATCGATGCCAATGCCGTACACGGTTCTGACAGCTTGGAAAATGCTGCCATCGAAATCGCTTACTTCTTTAAAGACAGCGAAATCTGCTCTCGTTAAAATTGACCCGGTGTCAATTTGTTTGAGGCCGTCTGAATAATTTTTCCGAATACAACTGTCTCGGGAAAATAATCAGACGGCTATAAGACTTTGTCGGGCATGTTTTCAGACGGCCATTTATTAAAATAGGCCGTCTGAAAATAAAAAGCTTGTAAATTAAAGCTGTATTTTGTATTTCATACAGTTTTAATTTAACAGCTTCTCATAGTTTATGAATACATGAAAACCAATCTATTGAATTTTGATTTACCGGGACTGACCGAACACTTTGCCGTAATGGGTGAAAAACCATTCCGCGCCAAACAGGTTATGCGTTGGATTCACCAATCGTGTGCCTCTGAATTTGACGAAATGACCGATTTGGCCAAATCTCTGCGCCAAAAATTAAACGAACAGGCCGCCATTGGCATTCCGCAATTGATGACCTCGCAGGAATCGGCTGACGGCACGCGTAAATGGTTGTTGGATGTCGGTACGGGTAACGGCGTGGAAACGGTGTTTATTCCCGAAGTAGGGCGCGGTACATTATGTATCTCCTCGCAAGTAGGCTGCGCATTGGAATGTACATTTTGTTCTACCGGCCGCCAAGGTTTTAACCGCAACTTAACCGCAGCTGAAATTATCGGTCAATTGTGGTGGGCAAACAAAGCCATGGGTGTGACGCCGAAAAATGAGCGGGTGATTTCCAACGTGGTGATGATGGGAATGGGGGAGCCGATGGCCAACTTTGATAACGTGGTCACTGCTTTGAGTATTATGCTTGATGATCACGGTTACGGTTTGAGCCGCCGCCGCGTAACAGTATCCACATCGGGTATGGTGCCGCAGATGGATCGATTGCGCGATGTCATGCCTGTGGCTTTGTCGGTCTCGTTGCATGCATCTAACGATGTCGTGCGTGATGAGATTGTGCCGTTAAATAAAAAATATCCGCTGAAAGAACTGATGGCGGCATGTCAGCGTTATCTGGTTAAGGCGCCACGTGACTTCATCACCTTCGAATACGTTATGCTCGACGGCATTAACGATAAGCCACAACACGCGCGTGAACTGATTGAATTGGTAAAAGATGTGCCGTGTAAATTCAATCTGATTCCGTTTAATCCGTTTCCAAATTCAGGCTACAATCGTTCTTCTAATGAAAATATTCGTGTGTTTCGTGATATTTTGCAGCAGGCCGGACACGTGGTGACGGTGCGTAAAACGCGTGGTGATGATATTGATGCGGCTTGCGGTCAGCTGGCGGGACAAGTGCAGGATAAAACCAAGCGTCAGCAGAAATGGCAGCAGATTTTGGTTGAGCAACAGGGTTAAGTCATGAAATTAAACATTTTATCGTCTTTGATCGTAATTTTCACATTAGCCGCGTGTGCCGGTTCGCCAGGGCCGAGTCCGCGTGAGAGAGCGCAACAGGTTTCCAACATCAAAACGCAATTGGCTCTGGAATATATGCGTGTTCAGGATTACCGCCAGGCAACGCAGGCGATTGAAGATGCGTTGGGTTCTAATGCCAAAAACGAAGTGGCTTGGTTGGTGCGTGCGCAGATTTACCAATATTTGAAGGTGCAGGACAAAGCGCAAGAAAGTTTTTTGAAAGCCTTATCGTTAAAGCCCGATAGTGCGGAAATCAACAACAACTACGGCTGGTTTGTTTGCAGCCATATGAATAATCCGGCCGAATCGATTCAATATTTCGATAAAGCGCTGTCCGATCCGACATACCCCACCCCGTATGTGGCGAATTTGAACAAAGGCATTTGCAGCGCAAAAATGGGCCAATTTTCATTGGCTGAAGCTTATTTAGAACGCGCTTTGGCGGCTGCTCCGCAGTTCCCGCCGGCATTCAAAGAATTGGCGCGCACCAAAATGTTGGCAGGTAATCTGAACGATGCCGATTATTACTTCCGCCAATACCAAAGCAAGGTTGACGTATTGCAGGCAGATGATTTGCTGTTGGGCTGGCGCTTGGCTAATGCGTTGGGCAACACACAAGCCGCTTACGAATATGAAGCGCAATTAAGAGCCAATTTCCCTTATTCCGAAGAACTACAGGCAGTGACGACAGGTCGATAATACATGGATAATCAGCAAAAACCAGTACACAACATCGAAGCGGCAAAAGCATTGGGTGACGAATTGCGCCAATTGCGCGAAAAGCAGGGCATAGACATCAGCGATATTGCAGGCCGTCTGAAATTATCAGCAGAGCAAATTCAAGATTTGGAAAAAGGTGATTATTCCAGCTTTTCGGGCTTGGTTTTTGCTACAGGTTTTCTGCGCTCATATGCGCGTTTGTTGAAAATGGATGAGCAGCAAATTTCAAGCCGTCTGAAAACTGTTGTGCCGCAGACCGCTGATCATGTTTATGCTGTCAATCGCGAAAAAGATGTGGGTTTCAATTACCAAAGTGTGGAAAAAAACGGTTTCCCAAAATGGATTTTGGGTGTGGCTGCTCTGGCTTTAATCACCGGTAGCATTTATCTATGGCAGAACAAGTCGAATTTAGAAAATAACCAACAACATACGCAAGACAGCAGCGCCGTCCAAAACAGCCTACAGGCACCGGCCTTAAAGGCCAGCAATGTTGAAGTGTCCAAAATGACCGAGCAGGGCACGCAAGTGATTGCGGCTGCTTCCTCCGCTTCAGATCCAGCCGCTTCCTCAGCCTCCGAGCCGAAAATTGAAGTTGCTGCCGATGAATTATGGGTGAAAGTGCAATACCGCAGTAATCTGATTATTCATGATAAAGACGGCAAAATGGTATTCAGCAACATCATTCCGGCCGGCAGCGAGCGCCGCTTCAAAGGCGGTGCGCCTTATGAAGTTTGGATTGGTATTGCGGCCGGTGCTGAAGCCAATTATGGCGGCACCAGCATTCGTCCGGTTGAATACCGTGCGCAGGGCAAACAGTCTGCTACCTTTATCGCAGGAAAAAAATAAACATGAACACACTCAAACGCCGCCAAACACATCAAGTACAAATCGATCACGTAACCGTGGGTTCCAGCGCACCGGTGGTGGTACAATCCATGACCAACACCGATACCGCTGATGCCGAAGGAACCGCTTTTCAAGTGAAAGAATTGAGCGATGCCGGCTCGGAAATGGTACGGATTACCGTCAACAGCCCCGAAGCGGCCTCCAAAGTAGCCGAAATCCGCCAACGCTTAGACGACATGGGCTGCAACACGCCGTTGGTCGGCGATTTTCACTTCAACGGCGAGCGACTGTTGGCGGAATATCCCGAGTGCGGCAAAGCTTTGGCCAAATATCGAATCAATCCGGGCAATGTCGGCAAAGGCGTAAAAGGCGATGAAAAATTTGCCTACATGATTCGTACTGCGGCTGAAAATAACAAAGCCGTGCGCATCGGTGTAAACTGGGGTTCTTTAGATCAAAGTTTGGCCAAGCGCATGATGGACGCCAACATGGCTTCGGCTACGCCGCGACCGCCGGAAGAAGTGATGAAAGAAGCCTTGATCGTTTCCGCTTTAAAGTCGGCTGAAAAAGCGGTGAGCTTGGACTTGCCGGAAGACAAGATTATTTTGTCGTGCAAAGTCAGTGCGGTGCAGGATTTGATTCAAGTGTACCGTGAGCTGGGTAGCCGCTGCCAATATCCGCTACATTTGGGTTTGACTGAAGCCGGTATGGGCAGCAAAGGTATTGTGGCCTCCGCCGCGGCATTGGCAGTATTGCTGCAAGAAGGCATTGGCGACACCATCCGCATTTCCTTGACGCCGGAGCCTGGTAGTTCGCGCACGCAGGAAGTGATTGTCGGCCAAGAAATTTTGCAAACCATGGGTTTGCGTTCGTTTACACCGATGGTAACGGCTTGTCCGGGTTGCGGTCGCACCACCAGCACCGTATTCCAAGAATTGGCGCAAAATGTGCAAAATTATTTGCGTCAAAAAATGAACATATGGCGCACAGTTTACCCGGGGGTGGAATCTTTAAACGTGGCTGTCATGGGTTGCGTGGTGAACGGCCCCGGTGAGAGCAAATTGGCCGACATCGGCATCAGCTTGCCGGGAACGGGTGAAACACCGGTTGCGCCGGTTTATGTCGATGGGGAACGCAAAGTGACCTTAAAAGGTGACAACATTGCGCGAGAATTCTTGCTGATTGTCGAAGAATACGTGAAAGAGAATTACCGTGAAGGCGGTGCAAAACGTGTTCAGCCTCGTGTAATTCCGATTAAAAATGTTTAATTAAAAAAGGCCGTCTGAAAATAGATAGTTCAGCCGGCCTTTGTTTTACAGCTTTTGGGTGCTTTCGAATTTCCGGCTATCGCCACTGATTGGGTCGATAAACTCAATGCTTTTGGCTAATAATTTTAACGGTTTTTCATAATCTTCATCGCCTGCTGCCAGCGGAACAGGGTAAAGCGCATCATTTAACAGCGGCATGCCTAAGCTCATCATATGCACCCGAAGCTGGTGCTTTTTGCCGGTAATCGGCTGTAAGCGGTAAAGGCTGGTATCGCCACGGTTTTCAATCAATTCGATGGTGGTAAACGCATTCGGCTCGCCATCGATTTCCTGCGTTAAATAAAATTTGTCTCCGCGCACCATCCGCGATTGTACCGAATAAGGATAAACCAAATCCGTGCGTGTGGAAGCAACCGCTTCATAAGTTTTGCGTACTGTTTTATCTTGGAACATGGTCTGATAATCGCGGCGGCTGGCCGGATTATGCGACAACAGCATCACGCCCGCCGTGTCTTTGTCCAGACGGTGAATCGGTGTGATATGTTCGACACTTAAGTGTTGCAAATCAGGGCGCAGACGTAAGCGGGTTAGCAAGGTTTCGCGCAAAAAACGGCCGCTGGGAATCACCGGCAGAAAATGCGGCTTGTCCACCACAATCAAATGCTCGTCGATATGCAGGATTTTTTCGTCAAACGGAATGCGCGGTTCGTCTTCGCGGCTGGTTTCGCGGTAATAATAAATCGTTTGCCCCGGCTGAAATAGCGTATCCGAATTCAAAGCCATGCCGTCTGAGCTGACCACGAATCCGCTGTTTAAGCGTTTGCGCCAATTGGTTTCATCGACAAACGGAAAACGGATGCATAAAAAGTGCAAAAGCGGCAAGCCGTAAAATGATTTATCGTGCTGCAAGACCAGATAGCTGGGTTTGATGCCGTCAAGCAGCGGTAGGGGATTAATGCGTGTGTTCATGCCGCATATTTTACCCGAAGCCTTATCGGTACTGAAATGATTTTCAGACGGCCTAAGGCCTCCAACATGCCGTCTGAAAACACAATCTGCTAAAAATAAGCTATAATTAGCGACTATTTGATTTAAGCATTCTGATTTGAAATGGCACAAAAAATCCAATCCGTAAAAGGCATGAACGACCTTTTACCTGTTGAACAAAAAGATTTCAAACTCACCGCCGCTTTTTGGCAGGCTCTTGAAGACATGGTCAGCCAATGGGCGCGCGCTTATGGCTATCAGCAAATCCGTACACCGATTGTGGAGCAAACCGGTTTGTTTGTCCGCTCCATCGGTGAAGAAACCGATGTAGTCGGCAAAGAAATGTACACCTTTTCCGATTCCAACGATTCACTGAGCTTGAGCTTGCGTCCTGAAGGCACGGCCTCATGCTTGCGCGCAGTGGTTGAGCATAATCTTTTATATAACAGCCCGCAGAAATTATGGTATATGGGGCCGATGTTCCGCCGCGAACGTCCGCAAAAAGGCCGTTACCGCCAGTTTCACCAAGTGGGTATTGAGGCTTTGGGTTTCGAAGGTCCTGATATTGATGCTGAAATCATTGCCATGTCGGCCGATTTATGGAAAAAACTGGGCATCAGCGATTATCTAATGCTGGAAATCAACAGCTTGGGTAATCGTGAAGAACGCGCCGCCCACCGTGCAGCATTGGTGGCTTATTTGACCGAATATGAAAACCAATTGGATGAAGACAGCAAACGCCGTCTGAAAACCAATCCGCTGCGCGTATTGGATACCAAAAATCCGGAATTACAGGAAATTTGCAATGCAGCGCCGCGCTTGTTTGATTATTTGGGTGAAGAATCGCGTACTCATTATAGCCGCTTCAAAGCCATGTTAGATAGATTGGATATTCAATACACCGAAAATCCGCGTTTGGTACGTGGCTTGGATTACTACAATCAAACCGTGTTCGAATGGACAACTGATAAACTCGGCGCGCAAGCCACCGTGTGCGGCGGCGGCCGTTATGATGGTCTGATTGAAGAATTGGGCGGTAAGCCGGCCGCTTCGATTGGTTTTGCCATGGGTATGGAGCGCTTGTTGTTATTGGTGCATGAATACGGTTCGCTGAAAGCCAACGCTGCGCCCGATGTGTATGCCATGCATCAAGGCGAAGGTGCTGCTTTGCAAGTGATGCAGTATGCGCAGGCATTGCGTGCCGAGGGATTCAATGTTTTGCAGCATTCGGGTTATCAAAGCCTGAAAGCGCAAATGAAAAAAGCCGATGGCAGCGGCGCACATTTTGCTCTGATTGTGGCGCAAGACGAATTGGCCGAAGGCAAAGTCACGCTGAAAGACATGCAGGGTGAAAAAGGCCAAATTACGGTGGCGGCAGCTGATTTAATCAACACTTTACAACAATGGAAGAACGCATAAATGGCAGCTCATTTGGAAGAACAACAAGAGTTAGACAATTTCAAATATTTTTGGAAAAGCACCGGCCGCTGGTTGTTTGCCTTGCTGATGCTGGCTGCATTAGGCTATTTGGGTTACACCATGTACCAAAGCCATTTGCTGAAAAAAAGCCAAGAAGCAGCCGGTGCGTTGGCGAAATTGGTTGAAAAGGCACAAAACAAAGGCGATGCAACAGCCATTAATGCCGATTTGAAAAACCTTCAGCAGAATTTTGCTGACACCATTCCTGCTGCTCAGGCAACATTGATGGCAGCGGCGACCGAATTTGATGCCGGCCGTTACGATGTGGCTTCAGGCCATCTGAACTGGGTATTGAAAAACCAAAAAGAGCCGTTGGTTCAAGCCTTGGCGGCGCAGCGTTTGGCCGTGGTGAAATTGCAGCAGAAGAAATATGATGAAGCTTTGTCGGCGTTGGATACCAAAGTTGATGCCGATTACGAAGCTTTGCTGCTGGAAACCAAAGGCGATGTTTTCGCCGCGCAAAGAAAAGCCAAAGAAGCAGCTGCCAGCTATGAGCAGGCATTGGCTAAGTTACCCAAAGATTCAGTAGGACGCGAATTGGTTCAAATGAAATTGGATTCGCAAAAATAAGGCCGTCTGAAAATAGAGATGGTTTTAACAATCCTGCATGATGGTGCGAAGTTATTAGGCGCGGTTTATGCAGACTCAAGATACAAACAGCAGGCTTGTCGGAGATTGTCTCCGGCAAGCCGTTATGTGTTTTCAGACGGCCTGCAAATATAGGCCGTCTGAAAAAGGAAAGTAAAAAATGAAGCCAACAATTGCATTGGTGGGACGGCCAAATGTCGGCAAATCTACCTTATTCAACCGATTGACGCGTACCAAAGACGCGTTGGTACACGATTTGCCGGGTTTGACGCGCGACCGTCATTACGGTCACGGCAAAGTCGGTAGCAAACCTTATTTAGTCATTGACACCGGCGGTTTTGAGCCGGTGGTAGATAGTGGCATTTTGCACGAGATGGCGCGCCAAACCCTGCAAGCGGTTGACGAAGCAGATGCGGTGGTGTTTTTGGTTGATGCCCGCACAGGCTTAACACCGCAAGACAAAATTATTGCCGACCGCTTGCGTCAAAGCCCGCGTCCGGTTTATCTGGCCGTGAACAAAGGTGAGGGTGGCAATCAGGCGGTATTGTCCGCCGAGTTTTTCGAGTTGGCCTTGGGAGAGCCTTACGTAATTTCAGGTGCGCACGGCGATGGCGTGTATTACCTGATGGAAGAGATTTTGGCCGAATTCCCAGAGCCGGAAGAAGAGGAAGAAACCGCCAAGCATCCGGTTTTTGCCGTGATTGGCCGCCCGAATGTCGGCAAATCGACTTTGGTGAATGCTATTTTGGGCGAAGAGCGTGTGATTGCATTCGATATGGCCGGTACCACGCGTGACAGTATCCACATCGATTTTGAGCGAGAAGGGAAACCGTTTACCATCATCGATACTGCCGGCGTGCGCCGTCGCGGCAAAGTAGATGAAGCAGTAGAAAAGTTCTCGGTAATTAAAGCTATGCAGGCGATTGAAGCAGCCAACGTTGCAGTATTGGTATTGGATGCGCAGCAGGATATTGCCGACCAAGATGCTACGATTGCGGGTTTTGCTTTGGAAGCAGGCCGTGCGTTGGTGGTCGCGGTGAACAAATGGGATGGCCTCAGTGAAGAGCGTCGTGAGCAAGTGAAACGCGACATCAACCGCAAATTATATTTCTTGGATTTTGCCAAATTCCATTTTATTTCCGCTTTGAAAGAACGCGGCATTGACGGTTTGTTCGACAGCATTCAAGCAGCTTACAATGCGGCCATGATTAAAATGCCGACACCGAAAATCACTCGTGTGCTTCAGACGGCCATCGAGCGTCAGCAACCACCGCGTTCAGGTTTAACCCGTCCGAAAATGCGTTATGCCCACCAAGGGGGTTTGAATCCGCCGGTGATTGTGGTGCACGGCAATTCGTTGCACGCGATTTCCGACAGCTACACGCGTTATCTGACGCAAACGTTCCGTAAGGCCTTTAATCTTCAAGGAACACCTTTGCGTATTCAATATAATGTATCGGAAAACCCTTACGAAGAAAAAGAAGACAAGCCGAAGAAAAAGCCATTACGCCGTGCAGCTTATAGCAACCGGATTGCTAAACGTGAAGAGCGTAAAGACGAAAAAGTATGCAATAGCGGGGGCAAAGCCAAGAAGCGCCAAGTCAGTGTTAAAAAACAGCACAGCAAATAAAGCCAAACCGGAAAACGATAGTAAAACTTCGTTTTCCGGTTTTTGATATGTGTGCGGCGGGGCGTCATGAAACATGCCGAATAAGAAATAAAATTGAAAAAGAAGAAGGAGATGAGTAAGTATCTAAACAAATCAGAGTCAAATAGCAGATAAATCAAATGGGATAGATGAATAAACCCTGTTAAAAAGTTTGCATATTCTTACCCAAAATTGTTGGTAAAAATATATATTCAACGCTACAATCACACCCATAAAGCTATCCACAGCTTTCCTTAAAATCATAATAACGGAGTTAAAGAATATGACAGCTAAAGGACAAATGTTACAAGATCCTTTTTTGAATGCGTTGCGTAAAGAGCACGTACCGGTTTCGATTTACTTGGTTAACGGCATTAAGCTGCAAGGCCAAGTCGAATCATTTGACCAATACGTTGTTCTGCTGCGTAATACTTCAGTGACCCAGATGGTTTACAAACATGCCATTTCAACCATCGTTCCGGCTCGTGCGGTAAGTTTGCAGCATGAAAACAAACCCGCTGCCCAAGCGGAAGCGGCAGCGCCGGTGCAAGTGGAAACACAGTCAGCAGAATAATGCAGGTCATTATTTTAATACCTTACCGATGCCGGTAAGGTATTTTTATTTTCAAACGGTCTGTAAGTCATACCAAGAGAATATCATGTCGATACAGAATATTCTTCCTTTCACGCATCAATTATTGACTCAGCATTTAAACGATGGCGACACGGCCTTAGACGGCACCGCCGGAAATGGCCACGATACGGTTTTTTTGGCCAAAGCCGTAGGTAATCGCGGCAAAGTTTGGGCGGTTGACGTGCAACGGCAAGCCATGGAGCAGACTAAAGCCAGATTAATGGCGGAAAATTTGTTGGGTCGCGCAGCTTTGGTTGAAGATAGTCATCAATATATCGAAAAGTATATCCGGCAGCGCTTGGATGCAGCAGTGTTCAATTTTGGTTGGTTGCCGGGCGGAGACAAAAACATCACCACATCAGCACACAGCAGCCTTGCGGCGCTCAATAGCACGTTATCGCTGCTAAATCCTAACGGTATTGTGGTAACAGTGTTATATCCCGGCCATGATTCGGGTCGTGTGGAAGCGGAGGCCGTCGAGGCATGGGCACAATCCCTGCCACAGCAAGAATTTGCCGTGTTGAAATACCATTTTATCAACCGCCAAAACCATCCCCCGTATGTTTTGGCGATACAAAAGTTACGTCAGAAATGAATGTTTAGGGTAGAATAGCGACATTCTCAAACCAACTATCATCACTATCATGCAATATTTAATTGTCAAACACAGTCACATGCTCTTTGTGGCGATTACGATTTTATTGTTTAATCTGCGTTTTTTCTTATTGTGGAAAAATCCGCAAAAGCCTTTACCCGGCATCTTGAAAGCCTTGCCACATTTAAACGACACCATGTTGTTGTTTACCGGTTTGTGGCTGATGAAGCTTACCCATTTCACACCGTTTAATGCACCTTGGTTGGCGGTAAAAATCTTTTTATTGCTGGTGTATATCGGTTTTGGCGTGGCGATGATGCGTTCCGCACCGCGCTCGAGCAAATTCTATGTAACCTATTTGAGTGCCATGGCGTGTGTGGCCACGATTGTATACATGGCTTTATCCAAACCTTATTTCTAAGGCCGTCTGAACAATGTCGAACCAAAAATCTGCCATTATTGCATTGGGCAGTAATCTACAAAATCCTGCCCGTCAAATTTGTGCTGCATTGGTGGCGATTGCCGCCCATCCGCAAATTGAGCTTGAACGAACTTCTTCATTCTACATCACCGAACCTGTCGGTTACGATGACCAACCGGATTTTGTGAATGCTGTGTGTGCGGTATCGACCGATTTGAGCGGTGTCGATTTACTGGCGGCGTTGAACCAAATCGAAGCGGATTTCGGCCGTGAACGCACATTCCGGAATGCGCCGCGCACCTTGGATTTAGACATCATCGACTATAATCATCAAAGCAGTGACAATCCACATTTAACTTTACCGCATCCACGAGCGCACGAGCGTAGTTTTGTGATGAAGCCATTGGCCGAAATTCTGCCGCATTTTGAATTGGGCCAATATGGTAATGCTGCCGATATCGCCGCGCAATTGGGCGATGACGGCATTCGGTTATTGAATGAAGAGGAACAATGAAATAGGCCGTCTGAAAAGACTCGATACTTTTTCAGACGGCATGTTTATACTGATACCATTGCAGGGTTTGATAAAATACGGCCTGACAATAAAAAGACAGATTAGGGAATCAACATGAATTATCGTTATATTGCGGTTGAAGGCGCCATCGGTAGCGGAAAATCAGAATTGAGCCGCCGCTTGGCTAGCCATTTCAATGCGCTGCATCTGACTGAAAATGCCGACCAAAATCCCTTTTTGGCGCAATTTTACGCCAATGCCAATAATCACGGTTTGGCGACCGAGCTGTTTTTCCTGATGCGCCGTGCTGAAAGTGTGGACGTGATTAACGCCGAAGAAGAAAAAGGCAGCGTGATTGTCGCCGATTTCCTGTTGGAAAAAGACCAGATTTTTGTGCCGGTGGTGTTGAACGATAAAGAGCAAACTCTGTTTTGGGAATTGAAACGCCGCGCCATGCCGCAATATCCTGTACCGGACTTGGTGATTTACCTGCAAACTGCCGCAGATACCAACCGCAAGCGCCTGCAAAAACGTGGCGATGGCGTGGTGAATCTGTTTCCGGCCGGCTATCTCAACCGCATTCATGAAGAATACAGCCGTTTTTTCCACCTTTATCAAAACGCCCCCTTACTGATTGTGAATGCCGATGAATTGGAAGTTAACGGTAATGACGAGCATTTCAACTTATTGCTGCGTGCCATGAGTGATTTGCAGGGTAGCCGCAATTATTTGAATTTGAGTGAAAAATAATCTAACACTACAGGCCGAAGGCCGTCTGAAATGGAATTTATCATGTCAACATACGAATTTACCCTTCCATCCAGCAGCGGCAAAGATTTCCACTCTGCCGAGCATCTCCCGCTGATTGTGTATTTTTACCCGAAAGACAGCACCCCCGGCTGCACCACCGAAGGCTTGGATTTCAATGCCCGCTTGGAGCAATTCAAAGCGTTGGGCTACACCGTAGTCGGGATTTCGCGTGACGGTGTGAAAGCGCACCAAAATTTCTGTGCCAAACAAGGCTTTCAATTTGAGCTCTTGAGCGACAAAGATGAAACCGTGTGCAAAATGTTTGATGTCATCAAGCTGAAAAAACTCTACGGCAAAGAATCTTTGGGGATCGAGCGCAGCACTTTTGTATTGGACGAAGCAGGCGGAATCACGCACGAATGGCGCAAGGTCAAAGTAGCCGGACATGCGCAGGAAGTATTGGAAACAGTTAGCAAGAAATAACCTCAAAAGTATCAGGCCGTCTGAAAACCAATTCAGACGGCCTCAGTCATAGAATCATCATGAATAACCTAATCGACAAGCTTTTGGAACACCTCTGGCTCAACCACCGTTTAAGCCCGAATACCCTGCAAAGCTACCATCGCGATTTGGAAAAAGTGGCGGCACGCTTGAACCATAAAAATCTCGACTGGTTGAATGTGAAGCGTGAAGAGTTGGCTGAGGCAGTATACGATGCGGCGGAGAAACCGAGCTCGCAAGCACGGGCATTGTCGGCGTGTAAAAGGTTGTATGCCTGGTTGGAAGAAACCGATCAGCGCCATGACAACCCCACCACTTTTTTAAAGACACCGAAGCAGGCGCAGAAATTACCGAAGCTGATTACAGAAAGCCAAATCGACCAGCTCTTGAAGGCGCCCGATACCGATACGCCGCACGGTTTGCGCGATAAAACTTTGCTGGAAGTAATGTACGCCACGGGTTTGCGCGTCACCGAAGCCGTGAAATTACAATTAAGCGATATTGATTTGAGCAAAGGTTGGATTCGCACCATTGGTAAGGGTAATAAGCAGCGCATCATCCCATTGGGGGAGGAGGCCGTGTATTGGATTGAACGCTATTTGCAGGAAGCGCGCCCGCTGCTGCTTAAAGAAAAAATGTGTGATGAATTATTTGTGAGTCAAAAGCGGGTCGGCATTTCACGCCAACTGGCGTGGTTGATTGTCAAAGAATATGCCGAAGTGGCGGGCATTACCGCTTTAAGCCCACACGGCTTGCGCCATGCTTTTGCCACGCATTTGGTGAATCACGGCGCAGATTTGCGGGTGGTGCAAACCTTGTTGGGGCATGCCGACATCAGTACCACACAGATTTACACCCATGTTGCCAACCAGCGATTAAAAAGCGTGGTCGAGCAACATCACCCGAGAAACTGATTTTCAGACGGCCTTTTATTTATGATGGGCCGTCTGAACATGAAGGAGAACATTATGAAAACCAGTGCACGCAACCAATTCGCCGGCATCGTCAAAAGTATTCAAACCAGCGGCATTCATGCTCAAGTGGTGCTGACCTTACCGAGTAATCATGAATTGGTTGCCACCATTACCAGCGAAAGTTGCGCGCAATTGGGTTTGAAAGAGGGCGACACAGCGATTGCTTTGATTAAATCCGCCAACATCATCATCGCCACCAATTTGGAACACGTCAAACTTTCCGCCCGCAACCAGCTTAAAGGCGTAATTAAACATGTCGAACGCGGTGCGGTCAATTCGATTGTGACCTTGGATTTGGGCAGCAATGTGCATATCCACGCAGGCGTTACTGTACAAAGTACGGAACAGCTTGACTTGCACCCGGGGCAATATGCGACGGCGGTGTTTAAAGCAGGCAGCGTGATTTTGGGTGTATTGGCTTAATCAATAGATAAAGAAAAGGCCGTCTGAAAGCAATATGATGTTTCAGAAGGATTTTTTTATAGCTAAATTATATAGTTATTTGTATTTTAGTAATTTTATCAAGATTTTATGTTTAGTAAAAAATATCAAACTATTTTGTGCAAATAAGCGATTGCAATGGGAAAGGTTTTTATTTATATTTACGTTTAAGAATAAAACTAAATCTCATTATTGAGATGGAATCAGGAGCACTCACATGTTTGTATGCATTTGTAACGCCATCACTGACCGCGACATTAAAGAATCAGTTGCCGCAGGTGCCGTGACCATGAGCGATTTGCAAGACCAATTGGGCGTAGCCACTTGTTGCGGGTCTTGCAGCGATTTGGCCGCGTCGTTTCTGAATACCGGTACCTCTGCCCAAACCACGGTAACGGCAGGAATTAACATTCAAGCTTAAGTTTGCCTAAATTGAGAGAATACTCAAGG
Organism: Neisseria weixii; assembly: GCF_042658245.1. Classification (NCBI taxonomy): domain Bacteria; kingdom Pseudomonadati; phylum Pseudomonadota; class Betaproteobacteria; order Neisseriales; family Neisseriaceae; genus Neisseria; species Neisseria weixii. The sequence continues at coordinate 21,705 of NZ_JBHSPY010000009.1, read as the reverse complement.
CCGTCTGAAACTTCAGACGGCCTTTGCATTATGTCAGACATATGCCAAACGGGGTAGTTTAAGTTTACATGCTGCTCGGGAAATATCTGAAAATCATTAAAAATGAGTTGCTGATTTTTGAAAATTTGACTATTCTTGACACCTGCTTTACATTTTTATAGCACAACCGTCGGCATGTTACGCGGTTGGGTTGAGTTTGGGCGTAGAAAAGTAAAGCTTGAGTTGATCATGTCTTTGGCGGTTTCAAACCTATATAGTGCATGATGTTTAATTGTACAGATAAGAAAAACAGGTGTTATACATGAATTCTTCAGGAAATCAAAAGGCATCGCTATGGGTTGTCGGCCTGATGCTGTTTGCTTTGTTTTTTGGTGCCGGTAATTTGATTTTCCCTGCTTTTTTGGGACAACAGGCCGGTGAAAATTGGTTTTCGGCCATGCTCGGATTTTTGCTGACTGGTGCCGGTTTGCCGTTATTGGGTGTGATTGCGATTGGCTATTCCAACTCACGCGACGTGCAGGTATTGGCCTCGCGTGTGACGCCATTATACGGTATTTTGTTTGCTTCGGCGCTGTATTTGGCGATTGGTCCTTTGTTTGCCACACCGCGCACGGCAACAGTATCGTTTGAAATCGGTGTGGTGCCTTATATCAGCGAAGAAAACAAAACGCTGGGCTTGGCATTGTTCAGCTTGTTCTTTTTCGGTGTGGCTTATTGGCTATCGCTGTCACCGGGCAAACTGGTTGGCCGTATCGGTAAAATTTTGACCCCTGTGTTGTTGGTGACGATTGCCATTTTGATGGGCTATGCCGCGATGAACCCGATGGGCGCGTTGACTGCGCCGCAAGGTGATTTTGCCATTCGTCCGTTTGCCAAAGGTATTTTGGAAGGCTACGGCACCATGGATGCGTTGGCATCATTGGTATTCGCCATCATCGTGATTGACGCAGTACGTGCCGTGGGCGTAGATAACCGCGCAGAATTGTTGCGCACCACCACCATCGCAGGTATGGTCGCTGCCACTTGCTTGGCAGTGGTTTACCTGATGATTGGCTACATGGGCGCCACCAGCGTGGCCGGTTTGGGCATACAGGAAAATGGTGCGGTAGTATTGTCGAAAACAGCGCAATATTACTTTGGCAACGGCGGTAACATTTTGCTGAGCGTGATTGTATTCTTGGCATGTTTGAGTACCGCAATCGGCTTGATCGTGGCCAATGCAGAATTCTTCAACCGCTTGTGCCCGGGTATTTCTTACAAAACGTTTGTAACCATTTTCACTTTGGCATCGATGCTCTTTGCCAATAAAGGTTTGGTCGGTATCATCAGCTTCTCGATTCCGGTGTTGATGCTGCTTTACCCGTTGACCGTAGTGATTATTTTGCTGGCGTTCTTGCATAATCTGTTCGGCGGTGGCCGCATTGTGTACATCTGCACCATTTTCTTCACCTTGATTGTCGGTGTGTTAGATGCCTACAAAGCCGCATTCGGTTTCAGCGATGAAACAGCTGCTGCGATTAACAACGCGTTACCGCTGTACGACATCGGCTTGGGCTGGGTAATGCCTGCGGTGGTCGGTTTTATTTTGGGCTGTATCTTGAACGCAGTGTTTAAAAAGAAAGCTTAATCTGTTTGCTAAATAAGCCGAATAATGGCCGTCTGAAAAAAGATAAACGAAATCTTTTTCAGACGGCCTTCTGTTTTACAATAGCGATTCGCTTGTTTAACAGCATTTGATTTAGCATACTTGGATTGATTATGTCCGCCATTTTTACCATTATCGCACCGGTTTTTTTGATGATTGCCATCGGTTATGGCGTGATGCGGCAACAGATTTTCAGTCGTGAGCAGCTCGACGGCCTGGGTAAATTCGTTATCAAAATCGGTATGCCGATGATGGTGTTTAATGCTATTGCCACGCGGCCGATTGCCGATGTGTTCAAGCCTGAATATTTTTATGGCTATACGCTGGCTTCGGGTTTGCTGTTTTTTATCAGTTGGTATGCCACTAAAAAACGCGGCCTAGATCCGAAATTGGCCGCGTTAAACGGTTTGGCGGTAGGAATGTCGAATTCCGGTTTTGTCGGTTATCCATTGCTACTGATGGCGATTGGTCCGGCGGCGGGTGTGTATTTTGCCATGAACGTGCTGACGGAAAATCTGCTGCTTCTGCCGCTGATGTTTATTTTTCTGGATTTGGCCAAGGGCGGGCAGACCAATTATTGGGCATTGTTTACCCGAATTGGTAAAGGCTTGCTGACCAATCCGATTATCATCGCCATGCCCATCGGCTTGATTTTTGCTTTCGGTTGGCTGCCATTGCCGTCCTTCATGGACAAGCTTTCCGCTATGCTGGCAACGGCAACGTCACCGTTGGCCTTATTTATGATTGGCGGTAACCTTTACGGCATGAGTATCCGTGGCAATGTGAAAGACATGGCGTGGGTGACGTTCGGTAAATTGGTTTTGTGCCCACTGGTAGTGTTTGCCTGTTTGTGGCTGATGGGGGCGGATAAGGATATGCTGTTTGCCGGTGCACCGATGGCCAGCCTGTATGCGCTGTTTGGTGGTATTCATGGCTTTGCCAAGGAAACATTGGGGGTGATGTTGATGGCGACTTTGTTGTCGATTATCCCGATTTCGCTGGTGTTGATGTGGCAGCATTGAATATCATCGTAAAACGAAGGAAACGATATAATGAGATTGACTTTGATGTTTCGTGAGTATTGCAGCCTGTGTCACAAAATGCGTGATCAATTGCAGCCGTTTCAACAGCAATTTGGTTTTGAATTGGATGTGGTTGATGTCGATGAAGATCCGATTTTAGAAGAACAATACAACGAATTGGTGCCGGTGTTACTGCATGGTGATCAGGAAATTTGCCATTGGTTTTTAGAAGAAGACAAATTGGCTGCCTATCTTCAAGCACAATCTTAATGAGACGATGCCGTCTGAAATTTCAGACGGCATGATAGAAATGGTAAAGGTGCAACCCACACTATGGATGCACCTTGATTTTAATTAACGACTTTGCGCTTGTGCAGGAGTCGTCGGTTTGTTACCAAAAGAGGCGCGTTTGGCAGCCTGGAAAATGGACTGACGTCGACGATGTTGCATAAAAATACTTCCTTTCACTTTGTTGCTTTGTGCAGATTATGTTTTTTTATCAAATCTGCGATATTTATTGTGAGATGTTATGTTGGCATAATAGGCGTTTTTCACAGAATTGAATACAGCGATTATGTAAAGTTGCTGTGTTTTTCTGTTAGTCTGTATCATAGCGTAAGATGATGACAAAATTTTGACGTGGTATAAATAGGCCGAGACCTTTGCAAAACTCCCTAAAAACCCACAGCACAAAGAACCGACGTCATTAGCTTCGCAAGTCCGCTGCACGGGGGAAGTGCAGCGGACTTGCGAAGCTAATGACGGCTGTTTAGTTTTTTATTGGTGGTTCATGAGGTTTTGCAAAGTTCTCAGGCTGTTTGAAAAAGTTTTTGAACTTGCAAGTATGGGGGACAGTTCATTTTCAGGCGGCCTGACGGATATGGAGCCAATCCAATTTAACGCTTATTTTTTCAATGCTTCATCACGCAATTCGCGGCGCAGAATTTTGCCGACATTGGATTTCGGCAATTCGTCACGGAATTCGATGTCTTTCGGTATTTTATAAGCAGTCAGCTCAGTGCGGCAAAAATTGATCAATTCTTCTTTGGTGAGCGAATCATCTTTTTTTACGACAAATACTTTTAAGGCTTCGCCGGTTTTTTCATTCGGCACACCGATACAGGCGACTTCTAAAACCTTATCGTGGTGGGCGACTACTTCTTCGATTTCGTTTGGATAAACATTGAAGCCGGAAACTACGATGAGGTCTTTTTTACGGTCAACCAGTTTGAACCAGCCTTTTTCATCCATCACGGCAATGTCGCCGGTTTCGATAAAGCCTTTGCTGTCGATGGCCTTGGCAGTATCTTCGGGACGGTTCCAATAGCCTTTCATCACTTGCGGGCCGCGTACCCACATTTCACCCGGTTGGCCTTGCGGCACAAGTTTGCCGTCGCCATCGCGCAACTCGACTTCAGTAGAAGGAACAGGTAAGCCTATGCCCCCGCTGTATGCTTCGATATTCAACGGGTTGCAACATACCCCCGGGCTGCATTCGGTCAGGCCGTATGCTTCGACAATCGGTGTGCCGGTGATTTTTTTCCATTTCTCCGCCACGGCGCGTTGTGTGGCCATTCCGCCGCCTAAAGTCAGCTTCAGGTTGGAAAAGTCGATTTCGGCAAATTCCGGACGGTTTACCAAACCGTTGAACAGAGTATTCACACCAATAAACACGCTGATGCGGTCTTTTTTCATGTCGCTGATAAAGCTCTTCATATCGCGGGGGTTGGTAATCAAAATAATTTTGGAACCGGCATTCGAGAAAATCATCAGGTTCACCGTGAGCGCAAAAATATGGTAAAGCGGTAGTGCCGCGATGACCACTTCTTCGCCTTCGCGCAGCAGATTTTTAATCCATTCCGAAGCCTGCATCATATTAGCGCAAATATTGCCATGGCTGAGCATAGCGCCTTTGGCCACGCCGGTGGTGCCGCCGGTGTATTGCAACAGGGCGGTATCATCGCGGTTTAAATCAACAGGGTGGAAGGTGTGTGCTGCACCTTGTTTTAAGGCCGTCTGAAAAGTGGTTGTATTGGCAATGAGGTATTCGGGTACGATTTTTTTTACTTTGCGCAAAACAAAGTTTATCAAACTGCCTTTAATGGCACCAAACATCTCACCGACAGAGGCGATAATCACGTTTTTGATGTCGGTGCGTGGCAATACCAATTCCAGGGTATTGGCAAAATTTTCCAACACAATAATGGTGGTTGCACCACTGTCTTTCAGCTGGTGTTCGAGTTCACGCGGGGTGTAGAGAGGGTTGGTGTTCACCACGACCAAACCGGCTTGCAAAATGCCGAACAGCGCCACCGGATATTGCAGCAGGTTGGGCATCATGATGGCCACGCGTCCGCCGCGTTGCAGCTTTAAAACATTTTGCAGATAGGAGGCAAATTCGGTGGCGAGCTTGGCGGTTTCGTTGTAGCTGAGCGATTTGCCCATGTTTTGAAATGCCGGTTTCTCGCCAAACTTGGCCACACTTTTTTGGAATACATCAATAATAGATTGGTAACGGGTGATGTCGATTTCATGCGCCACACCGGTTTCATAACTTTGCAACCAAGGTTTTTCCATGGGTAATCAGTCTCTTGTGGTAATAATAAAATGGAAGAAAACCATTGATATGGTTTAGACGAATCGATTATAGCAGCCTAAGCGGATTGAATACAGAAAGGCCGTCTGAAATATTCAGATGGCCTGAGATAACAACTATCCGTGCTGTGTTCTCAACCTGTTGTGTAAACAACGCAATTGTTTTTCACATATAGAATTTGCTGTAGCGTTCGGTTTGTTTTTTGAGCTTTTGTCCGATGTCTTTTTTTTAAATTAAGCCAAACGTGTCATACCTCTTTGGCTCGTTTGAAACGGTTGTCGGTATTGTTGTGTGGTGAGGGCAGTTACGTGCTGCTTTAAGGATACTTAAATGGTTATTCTGCTGGCTTGGTATAGCCGGGCGGGTGAAGTAACGGTGATTTTATCCTGCGCGTAAGTGCCAAACGGCTTGATGTCGGTGCGGTGTCGGGTATTGTTGCGGGTGTTTATTGCAGTCTTGTCTTTCGGGCGCTGTAAACAACGCCGGCTTCTCTTACATTCATGCCGTCTGAAACAGTTTCAGACGGCCTAAGTAATTGTTGGAAAGCCATTTGAGGATTATCGAAATTTAACCGGAAAGCTGCTAAAATACCGTTTTCATCCCATCGGCTATCATATGACCAATCCGAAAATTCAAGCCAATACGCGCTATGCATTTGTGTGTATTGCGTTGATGATGCTGACTTTTTTGGTGTTTGTCTTGTTAATGGTTGCACCTTTGGGTTTGAGCATGAATCATCAAATTATTGCCATGCGCATTTCTTTGTATGCGCTGGTGCTGTTTGCTGTTTTGGGCGGTATTTTTTCCATCAGAGTGGCCATGCTGCGCAAAAACAGTACGAAAGTGATCAAATGAGCGAACCCCTAATCCCCGAAGAAATCCGTCTGCAAAACGGCCGCGCAGCCTTGACTTTGATTTACAATGGAGAGCACAAAAGCTTGCCGGCCGAGTATTTGCGCGCGTATTCGCCCAGCGCCGAAGTACGCGGCCATGCGCTCGGACAGGAAGTTTTGCAGACCGGCAAAGCCGATGTCACCATTATGGGCTTAGAGCCGGTCGGGCAGTATGCGCTGAAAATCACTTTTTCAGACGGCCACGACAGCGGCTTGTACGATTGGCCGTATTTACACAAATTGGCCTGCCAATATGACGAAATGTGGGCCGATTATTTGCGCCGCATTGAGTTGGCCGGTGCTTCACGCATTCGGACGGCTGAAGATTCGGCGGCGCCGGCTAAAACCGGTCATTCGTGCGGCGGCAGTTGCGGCTGCAGCCATTAAGATAGACACAACTATTCCATTTAAAGAAAGCAGATTATGAGCGACCACAAAACCCACTTTGGTTTTTCAACCGTCGATGAAGATGAAAAAGCCGGCAAGGTTGCCGAAGTGTTCCACTCGGTAGCGAAAAACTACGACATCATGAATGACGTGATGTCGGGCGGTTTGCACCGTGTGTGGAAGCATTTCACCATCAGCACTGCGCGCCTGAAAAAAGGCGATAAAGTGTTGGACATCGCCGGCGGTACAGGCGATTTGTCGCGCGGCTGGGCAAAGCGAGTGGGCAAAGAAGGTGAAGTATGGCTGACTGACATCAATTCATCGATGCTCACCGTTGGTCGCGACCGCCTGCTCAACGAAGGCTTGATTTTGCCGGTGTCGCTGGCCGATGCGGAAAAATTGCCGTTTCCGGATAACTATTTCAATCTGGTTTCGGTCGCTTTCGGTTTGCGCAACATGACGCACAAAGATGCGGCATTAAAAGAAATGTATCGGGTATTGAAACCGGGCGGCACACTATTGGTATTGGAATTTTCCAAGGTTTACAAGCCGTTATCAGGCGCATATGATCTGTATTCGTTCAAATTACTGCCGGTGATGGGCAAATTGATTGCCAAAGATGCCGACAGCTACCAATACTTGGCCGAATCCATCCGCATGCATCCCGATCAAGAAACGCTGAAGCAGATGATGCTCGAAGCCGGTTTCGACAGCGTGGATTACCACAACATGAGTGCGGGCATTGTGGCTTTGCATAAAGGTGTGAAATTTTAATTCTGAATGGTTGTGAACCAATCAATAAAGGCCGTCTGAAATTTCAGACGGCCTTTATTGATTTATTTATCTTCGCTTATTTTTTCGGCTCAACTGTAAAGAATAATTGTTCTACCGTTAAAGCATTGCCATCAGCATCGGTTAATGCGGCCTCGGCAGCAGAAAATTTAATCACGGCTAAATTCAAGCTGCCATCATCGGTGAGGGTAGTATTGATGATTTGACCGGCTTCTTCTTCACCAACCTTCACCGCAATACCTGCTGCTTCCAATGAGCTGCCGCGCAATACGGCCAAACCGCGTTTTACTTGGCCGCGATATTGGGCGCGGGCGATGATTTCTTGGCCCGGATAGCACCCTTTGCGAAAGTGAACGCCACCGATAATGTGTTGGTTGAGCATTTGCGCCACGGCGGTTTCTTTGGTGGCGAGGGAAATCCAAGCGTAACCGCTGCAAATTTCGTGCAGGTTCCAAGCATTTTCTGCGGCTGCGTCGTACGGCGGTAATTGTTCTGACAAGCCGACTTTGAAACGGCCTGTGTGCGGCAGGTTGATGCACCAAACATTATTTTGATTTTCTGCGGCAAACGCCAAGTTCGGTTCAACGGCGGTTGTGGCTTTGGCATCGTCAGCCAATTCGCCGGCCACAGCAAAATCAGCCAGCGGTTCAAACACTACTTTGGCACGAAGCACATACATACGCAATTTTTTGAGGATGGGTTCAACCAAATCCTGTGCCATCACCAGCAGCAAATCGTCGCCGCGGTTGAGCACAACCATATTGGCGAGCACGCGGCCTTTGGCTGTGTTGTAGGTGGCGTAACAGGCTTGGCCGGTGGGGAGGTTTAGAATGTCGTTTGATAATTGATTGTGTAGAAAATCAGCGCGGTCGTCACCGCTGACACGGACTACGCCGAAGAAAGGCAGACAAGTTTGCATGGTGGGGATTCCTTGGTAACAGTCACAAATAAGGTTCGCAATGGCAATGATATGGGGGCGTTATCACTAAAATAAAGACGGCAAAATAAAGATCGCCTGTCTTAGGCCGTCTGAATATCTAAAATATACAATGTCATTTTCAGATGGCCTTGAATCATTCATTTTATTTGAACAGCTGATACCTTGATTTCGACTTTCCATTCCGGTTTGGCCAGTTTGGCTTCTATACAGGCGCGGGCAGGAGAATGCTGCGGGTCGACCCATTCATCCCAAGCTTCGTTCATCACGGCGTAATCGGCCATGTCATTCAGATAAATGGTGGCTTCGACAATATGTTTCTTGTTTGAACCACATTGTTGCAGCCATGAATCAATTTGTGCCAACACGTCGGCAGTCTGTATTTTCGCATCGGCTTGTTCCGTGTTTTCAGGAACCATGCCGGATAGGAACACGAAGCCGTTGGCAACGGTGGCTTCGGATAGGCGCGCGTGTTGGCCGAAATATTCAACGCTCATGTCGGAACTCCTGATTTTAAAAATGATATATGGTATAGTAAACCATGTTTCACCGAAAGCAAGCGCAAGACTGGCACTTTTTTAAAATTTGAACCACTATAATATCAACACCTGCATAATTCAAATTTCAGGGACAAAGATGAACGACATTATTCCTCCCCAAACACCGGTTAACGATAACCGCCGAACTTATATGATGGTGATTTACGGCCTGTATGCGTTGACTGTTTTCACCGCATTTTCATGTATTATCGGTGTGATTCTGGCCTATGTGAAACATGACGACATGTGCGGCACGATTTACGAGCATCACATCAGCTACCTGATTAAAACATTTTGGGTCAGCGTTATCGGTTATTTTATCGGCGCGGTCACGATGTTTATCGGTATCGGTTTGGTGCTCTTGTTTATCGTGAGCTTGTGGTTTATTTACCGCGTAGTTGCCGGTTTTGTTAAACTGTACGACGGTAAACCGGTCTCGCCTGACGGCTGGCTGTAAATCTAATTTCACCCGCTTATTTTTCAGACGGCCTTTATGCGATTAAAGGCCGTCTGAAGTTTGTTTTAGCCCTTTGAATGAGAAAGAAAATATGCATTATCTTGTTGCCAGTATTTTGTGCAGCGTGTTGGTGTCGGTGTTGCTGAAGGTCGCGCGCAAACAGAAAATTAAAATCGAGCAAGCGGTGGCGGTGAATTATATTGTGGCGATTACGCTGACGATGGTGGTACTGAAACCGGATTTGAGCAATCCGGTAGGCTTTTTGCCGACATGGTGGTTGTTTGCCGCGCTAGGCGTGCTGTTGCCGAGTGTGTTTGTGATTATGGGCAAGGCGGTGGAAAGCGTTGGCATTGTGAAATCCGATGCAGCGCAGCGGTTGTCGCTGTTTTTGCCGATTGTCGCTTCGTTTGCCATTTTCGGCGAACAACTAACCGAGGGCCGTCTGATTGGTATTGCGTTGGCGTTCGTGGCGTTGTTTTGTCTGCTGTGGAAAGCCGACGGCAGCAAAAAATCAGGCGGCATTACCACGCAAATCGCTTTGCTGATGGGCGTTTGGGCGGGTTATGGCGTGATTGATGTTTTATTCAAACAAGTTGCCAAAAGCGGCACGGCCTTTGCCGGCAATTTATTGGTGGCATTTTGCTTGGCGGCGATTGTGATGTTTTCTTATCTGTTTTCCAAAGGAACGAAATGGACCAAAGAAGGCATCATCGGCGGCGTGTTGCTCGGCGGCTTGAACTTCTTAAATATTGTCACCTACATCAGTGCGCACCAAGCCATAAGCGATAACCCGACGCTGGTTTTTGCCGGCATGAACATGGGTGTGATTGTGTTGGGTACATTGGTCGGCGCGTGGATATTCAAAGAGAAAATCAGCAGTATCAACGCGGCCGGCATCAGCGTTGCATTGGTGGCCATTGGGTGTTTGTTTTATTGGGAACAGATTCGCCGCTTTGTCGGTATGTAGATTGAGAAATGAATTGGAATTGCTTTTAGTCATCAGAGGCCGTCTGAAACATTCAGACGGTCTCTGACTTTATGTTAGGAATTTGTTTGTTTATGTTTATTCATGTATGATTGTCAACATTAATGTTGACGATAGCCGGTGCTTTCGCCCGGTTTTTTTGCGTTTGTCGCATTTGTTCTGTTAACAGGCATGTAAAACTGCACTAGGAAATCAGGGAATGGGCATCTAAAAGTGCACCACCCTGATTGTTGATAAACTCTCCGTTTTTGCGGAGTTTTCCTAGAAATGATTAATATGGAAACTATTACCAAAGCACGCCGCCTATTTAATCAAGGTATGTCCATCAGACAAATCGCCAAACAGCTCAACATTAACCGTAGAACCGTTAATAAATATATCCATGCCCAAACGCTTCAACCGACCAAATACCGACGAAGCAAACAACACTATCCCGCATTAGATGAATTCATCAGTATTCTGCAACAATATTTAACGCAACAACCGACCTTACCATCCCGGCAAAGAATGTCTGCTCAGCACTTTGAATACCTTCAATCACTAGGATTTACCGGTTCATACAGTGCAGTACGCCGTTTTGTAGCTAATTTCTACAAAAAGCAGATACCTAATGTCACAACAGATGCTTTCATCCCATTAAGCTTTGAACCGGGTGAGGCTTATCAATTCGACCGGAGTACAGAAACCGTTAGACCGGCAGGTAAAATCTGCAAAGTTTAACCGGCACAATTCAGGCTCTGTCATAACAGAGCCTTCTTTTTATGTTGTTATCCTAATCAAACTGCCGAAATGTTTATTGATGCGCACAACCGTGCATTTGCATTCTTCGGAGGTATTCCTCAACGAGGTATTTATGACAACCTCAAGACCGCTGTCAGCAAAGTACTCAAAGGTAAAGAGCGGATATTGACCGACAGTTTTTACTGTATGTGCGGCCATTTTTGTATTGAACCAACTGCCTGTACACCCGCAGCCGGCCGGGAGAAAAGTCAAGTAGAACGTCAAGTCAGTATTTATCGCAAGCGTTTCTTCCGGCCAATGTTATCTTTCTCCGATCCGGAAGAACTTAATCGTTATCTGCCCGAAAGATGCAACAGTGATATGGCAAAACGCAAACATCCTCATTTCAAATAGCAGACGGTTGCAGAAATCTTCTTGCAAGAGCAAGAGAGCTGTCTAAAAGAGCGTATCCGTCCACCTTATGCCTACTGCCGTATCGTACAAACTGCTGTGAACAGTTATTGTTTAGTGAACTTTGAAGGTAACCGTTATAGTGCACCTTGTCATTTAGTGAGACGGCAGATCAGCCTTCATATTTATTTGGATAAGGTACAAATAGTAGATGGGCAAGAAGTCGTTGCCGAGTATGTAAGACTATCGGGAAAAGGTCAGACTGCTTATCAGCCACAGCATTATTTGCCACTGCTTAAACGTAAGCCGGGCGCATTGAGAAATGGAGAACCATTCAAACAATGGATATTGCCGCCTGCCATAAAAGAACTGCAAAAGCACTTGATGAAACAAAAATCGGGAGATAAAGCTATGGTAGAGATATTGTCACTCATTGCCGGACATGGAGAAGAAGTCGGTACAGCGGCTGCAGAGTTGGCTATGGAATGCGGTATGCCTACGGTAGCAGCAGTGCAGAACAATTAACCGGTTGAATGAACCGGTTATATCAAAATTCAACCTGCCTGATATTCCACTGAATATACCCGTTCAGACTGATCTGAACCGCTACAACAGTGTCTTGAAACACTATGGTCTAGAACATAGTAAGAATTAAGGATATGATGATGCAGAGAAATGAATATATTGCTGCATTAGAGCAATTAAAACTGAATGCTGTGGCAGAGCATTGGGATGAAATCGTTACCGACGGTATCCGTCGCAAACGCAGTACGGCAGATATTTTGGAGAGATTGATACAGACGGAGTTAACTCAAAGACATATTCGCAGTATTGAGTACAGGATAAAAGCAGCAAAATTTGCTCGACATAAGACTTTAGCGGACTTTGTCTTTGAACAATCAATGGCAGATGAAAGCCATATCCGCTTACTGATGCAGAACGATTATATCCGAAACAAACGCAACATTATTTTTATCGGAGGACCGGGGACTGGTAAAAATCATTTGGCCACAGCGACGGGCATTCATGCAGCTTCTGAAGGATTTAGGGTAAGGTACTTTAATGTATTGGATTTGGTTAACCATTTGGAGAAAGACCGAGATAGTTTGGAAGACAAAATGATAGGACAGTTGAGCCGATATGACCTTCTGATATTGGACGAGTTGGGCTATCTGCCATTTAGTCAAAAAGGCGGTGCATTGTTATTCAATCTGATTAGTCATTTACATGAAAAAGTCAGTTTGATGCTGACAACTAATTTGGTATTTGCCAAATGGGGGACTTTATTTGGCGATGAAACAATGACACAGGCTCTTATAGATAGGTTACTGCATCGTTGTGAACTGATTGAAACGGGTAATGAGTCATTTAGATTTAAAAATCGTTGTTGATATTGATTTAAAAGTGGTGCACTTTTAGGTGCTCATTGTGGTGCACTTTTACGTGACTATTGACACATCAGGGCTTTGAACTGGGATTCGTCGTTACTGTAGCTGTCGAGGCGGCGGTAACCGGTTAAGCGCACGATTTGCTCGTTCACCAGTTTTTGCTCGTAATAGCCGTCGCCCAGGCGTTTCATCAAAACAGGATTATTTATTGGGATAGGCCGTCTGAAAAAAGATGATAGATTTTTTCAGACGGCCTTGTGGGACGCACAACACGTGCGTGCCTGATGGCACACACGCTACGCCCCGAATAGGATATTGATGCTGGCTACGGCTTGCTACAGCTTACTATACTTGTCATATTTTTATGAAAATACTAACAATCAGAAAAATTAAAACAATCATAGCTGAAATAAAATTAACTCTTAATAATTTCAAATTTTTTTTATTTGAAATAGATTTTCTACCAAATAAAATTTTTAAAATTTTAAAATTCAAAGAACTGGAATAGACAAAAAAATCTATTAAATTAGAAATTTCTTTTTCCTCTTTGAATATCCTATATGAAACAAACAGATTTAAAATAGCCAAAACAATATAGATTACAAATAGAAAACCAAAAAAATAAGGAGATGAAATCATTTGTGGTCATCCTTTGATTCTGGCAAGTTAACAGTCCATTGATAGCCAACATTTGCACCTGCAAAAGCTCCTGCTCCTGTACCAACTTTACCGGTTACTATTAATGGCTGATTTCTCTCAAGATTTGCTCCAGCACATACTCCAACTACAACTGCGCCACCGCCGGAGCTACATACTTCTGAGAAGAAACCGTCTAGTCTAGATTTATTAGAAGCGGACACTCCTACAAATCCTTCTACTCCATATTCTGCAGTACCTGCAGCAGTTATTGTTACACTTTTATCTTGATTAATGGTAATACTAACATTAGCACCAAATCCCAAAGCAGCCGTTATTTCAGCAGTAATTGCAGCATTTGCTTTATACGCCTTTAACAACTCAAATAGTTTACTTTTCTCGGCAGCAGAACTATTTGCGTTAACAACAAATTGTTGAGCTTGTCGGTGCGCTATTTGTTGCAAACCACTTTGAGCATTTTGCGAAATTCCTAAATCTTGCATAGAGAAATTATTCTCTACCGCATTCCGTGCCCGCAGGCCGTCTGAAAACGCTTCCGCGCCGCCGCCCGAAGCCAGCCCCACCCCTGTGCCTGCCAGTTGCGCGATATTGCCTAAAACGGTTTTCTGCTCCGCACTCAGTTTCTCCGTGTCGCGGGTGCCGTACAGCCATTCCGACACATACGGTATCACCGCTTCCACCCCGCCCGAGCTTATCGCGGCGGTCAGGGCGTTGCCGTCCGATGCTTTCGCAGCGGCGGCGGCCAAAATACCGTGCGCCAACACGCGGGCGGTTTCTTTGTCGCCGCCCAATCTGCCGTTTTCGTCTACCAAGCCTTTGAAATACTGCCCTATGGCATAAGCTCCGGCGGGGTTGAGTGCGGCGGCGCTTATGCCCAAACCGCTCTCGGTCGGTGCCGCCAATGCACCCGCCACGCTGCTGATACCCACGTTCAGGTATTGCAGCTTTTGCACTTTATCGTGGTAATCGGCTTCGCTGATTTTTCCGGCTTCTTTTTGTGCTTTCAGTCGGTCTATCTGTTGGTTGACCTCTGTTTTGGCCTCCTGCACGTTGCGGCCGAAATCCTGACTCACGTTTCTTTGCAAAGCAATCTCGCGCTGCACTTCGTCTTTATCAAACGCATTGTTCAGACGGCCTGAATCTGCTTCGGCGGTTTCGTTGCGGGTGTCGGTGTATACCGCTTTTGCCTGTGTGCTGTCGGTGTCGCTGCCGATGACGATGTTGCGCGTTCCGATGCCGCTGCGGGTGAGAAAATACCGTCTGAAAAAATCTTATTAGTTTTCAGACGACATCAGATTCAAATCCTTAGAACGCGTGCGTGCTAAAGGCACACACCCTATCTGTGAATTTTAGAGTTTATGCAAGCTACAGCTTGCTTAAGCACCAAAAAATATTTTTAAAACCATAGCTATAATTATTAAAATAATAGCAGGAGACCACGCCTTCAAATATTCTAAAAAAATATTAGCTCTTAACTCTGAATTCACTTCTAAATAGCGGATTTCATTTAGAGAAACGTACCATTCTCCTTCATCTCCAATTACTCTTGAGTTTTCAATTCTGTTAGAAATATTGATTAATAATTTTAGAAAATTATCAGTTGGATTTTTTGTCCATAAAACTGAATCTTCATAGCCTAATATATTTTTAGGAAATTGATCATTATAAAAAAATTCAAAATCCCCATCTTCTTTTATTTGTGCTTTAAATCCAAACTCATCGGTGAGAAGCTTGAAGACAGCATCAAAATTATCTAAAAGAGCAGGTTGTTTTTTTAATAATATGTTTATCAGATATCATAACTAAATAACTCATTTTTTCTTATTTCCTTCATGATTATTTAATGTATTAACTCCAGATATAGTTCCTCCAATAGATGGCATCCTTCTATCAAATACCCCCCTACCTGGTTTATAAATAATGGGAACTCCCTGCCCATGGGTTTGATTATATTTTCTAATATGTGCTTCCCACTGCTTGGGAGTAGTCAAATCAGCCCATACTCCCGTTCCTTTCCAGCTTAAATCGGGTTGAAGACCTGTAGATTTATTCGCACCCTTAAAATAAGAACTGGCAGAATTTGATAATTTTTTTGCTTTTCCTTTCTTCTCACCTAGAAGTTCACCTGTCTCACGGTGAATTTTTGTACCTGTTGTACTTGCTTTTGATGTTATGTTTTTACTATTTTTAGCTGCTTGATTAGCAGCTTTTGTAGCTTTCGCAACATCTTGTCCAATTGCAATAGATTGCTTAATCGAGTTTCCAGCACGTTTTGCTTTAATTGCCGCGGAAGCACCTGCTGGAAGAAACGGAACTGCTGTCGCTGCACCATCATAGATTAAGCCTACTGTATCTAAGGCTGCTGAACCATAATTACCCTGAGAAACATTATAAGTTAAAGACGCTGCTCCAATACCTAGATTAACAACATCCCATGCAGTCTCTAAAGCATTATTCTCCACCGCCGTCTGCGCAGCCGTTCCCGCTGCCACAACATCCGCTGCGGAATTGCCGGTTACACCAACCGCTATCCCGCCCAAACTTAAAATATTCGACACAGCCTGTTTCTGCTCCGTCGTCAGTTTGCTGCCGTCTTTCTCGCCATATAGCCATTGGCTCACATACGGCGCGGCGGCTTCCGCTCCGCCCGCGCTTAGGGCGGCAGTCAGGGCGTTGTTGTCGCCCGCTGCGGCGGTGGCCGCGGCAATCACACCGTGGGCAACCACGCGTGCGCTTTCTTGGGCGGCGGTTAACCGGCCGTCTGAATTTTCGGCAGCCAATCCTTTAAAGTATTGGCCGATTTGGTAGGCGGCAGGGCTGGCTGTCGCTGCGGCGATACCCAATGCGCTGTCGGTCGGTGCGCTCAAACCTGTGGCCACGGCAGCTAGGGCTACGCCGCCTTTTTGCCAGTTGTCGGCCTTTTGATGGTGTTCATTGGCGGTTTGTACGGCTTCGCGGTAGGCGTTCAAATCGCCGTTTTGTAATGCTTGGGCAGCGTTGTCTTCCGCTGCGTTGGCGAGTGCTTTGTAGCCTTCGGCTTTGCGGTTGATTTCCGTTCTGGCTTCCTGCACATTGCGGCTGAAGTCCTGGCTCACATTCCGCTGCAAATCAATCTCATTCTGAACCCGTTCTTTATCAAACACATTTTTCAGACGGCCTGAATCCGCTTCGGCGGTTTCGCTGCGGGTGGCGGTATAGGCCGCTTTGGCCTGTGTGCCGTCGGTGTCGTTTGCAATCACGATGTTGCGCGTGCCGATGCCGCTCTTGGTAACGCCGCTTTGGCTGTCGCCGTCGTCACCGGCAAAGATGCCGCTTTGTTCGCTGATACTGCGGTGGTCGGCGTTGGTTTTGCTTTGGTTGTAGTCGGCAGTCGCGGATGCGCCGTAACCGACGGTTACCGAGCCGCTGAGGTTTTGCTGTTTGCTGCGGTAGACGGCGCTATCCTGTATGCTTTCGATGTTGAGGTTTCGGGTGCTGAGGGCAACGCCTTTGCCTTTTACCTGCGCGCCTTTGAGGGTGGTGCCGCCGCTGCTTTGGATCACGGTGCGGCCGGCTTCGACGGCGAGGAGGGTGTCGGCTTCAACGGTGCCGCCGTCGATGTTCACGTCTTGGCCGCGTAAGCGTACTTTACCGCCTTGAACCACACCGCTGTTTTGGATATCGGTGGCGGATAAGTTAAGCATATTGTTTCATCAATTTATAAATATCAATTTCCCATTGAGATGAAATGGCACTAGGCTTCCAACTTTCCAAAATAGTTTCATTATCATTAATAATATTATGGACATTACCTCCGTTTTTAGCATTAATTCCAATACATCCAACCTGTCTTTGGTATACCCAACCATAGATAAAGGGCGCAAGTTGTCAATATTGGGTATATTCGGATCTGCTCCTGCTTCCAGAAGGGCAATGGCCGCATCGGCGTTTTGCACCCGAAGCGCATAGTGCAGCGGTGTCATGCCGTAGCAGTCTTGGGCATTGACTGCTACGCCTTTGTCCAAGTAAAAGCGGATGGTTGATAAGGGGCATGCTTCTCCAAGATTAACTTTGTGCAAATAACTCCACCCTTCGAGAGGGGTGGTTGCTAATGGATTAAACCGGCCTGTTTCCGCTAGTTCTTGTAAGAAGGCTATATCTCCTTGATCGCCGGCGAAGGTTACTAACATTCCTACATCATTTTTATATTTTTCTTTCATTTCTTCGTAAAATTCAATATCTTGATTTTTCATATTATTTCCTTGTTTTTAAAAATTTTTCCATATCTTTTAGCAAGTGTAGGTTGGGTCATGACCCAACAATTACCTAGAGATATAAGGTTTTGTTGGGTTTTCAACCCAACCTACGCTTGCTACTTTTTCAAAATACTGCCATAAAGTTCAGCACGTTTTTTCCAAATCGGCAGCCACTCTGCTACGCGTGTACGATAAGGTTCGTAAATCGGTACGCCGCGTTTAATGGGTAATTCATTACGAATAAAACGTTCAACATAATCAAAATCCAAAATAACAGCACGCGCAATGCAATTCCCTAAACTTTCGTAGCCAAAATCGGTACAGGGATTGGGAAATTCTGCCTCAATCGGATAGTTACTGAGGAATTCTTTTTCATCGGGACTGCTGAAATAACGGTTGACTAAATCCAAGCCCCTCTCAAAAAAAGCACGGATATAGGCCTCTGCTTCAGGTCGGGTATGTACCAGTTCTCTATATATCATGACGTTATTGTGTGCATCTGGGCTAAGAATAAGCATTCGAGCCGTCCAATACTTACTGTAAAAAGCTTCTCCTTGAAATGACTCTTTAACAACTTGATTGACTGATTTGTTGTAAACAATAACGCTCGGTTCAGCAGACAAATGTAATACCCAAGACGGATCGATATGAATTTCTGAGTGTTTCAATTCTTTGTATTTGAATTTTGAACCGTGGTATGTCCAACCAACATGTTCTGAAGCTAGGTTCTCGCAAAATTCTTTCACATCTTTTTGATTCATAATAGATTTACTCATTTAAGGGGCTCGATTTGATACATTTTAGTTGGAGTTAGACCTTTAGATAAACCAGCTTGTTCAGCTTTTTTTCCCATGCTGACTGCGTTCCCCTTGATAGCTTCCAAATAATTGATTGCTTGCGAACGCTGTAAAGCGCGGTCTTTTACTCCTGTTTTCATTTCCAAACCAGCGAAGCCTTTATCATCTAACTTGATAGTACTTACTTTTCTTCCTGTTGCAATATCGGTTACCGTGTAGCCTTGAGGAACAGGAATATTTTGATTTGGTTGCCCATTCAGTACTTGGTCGATAACGGAGCGTTGTGCTGCATTTGGGCTTTGAATACTAACATTGGTAGTTACTCTGACATTTTGGTTTTCAAAACTTTGGATTGTGGCTTTTATTGATTCCTCATGCAGATTTCTTGAATGTGTAACGATTTGACCTTTGGGGGTTGGGTCAGGATTTCTTACCGCAACCTGCTTCCCATCAGCATTCACTACATAGTAACTGTTTTGAGGTTGGCCATTGCCATCTATACGGCGGTAAACCGTATTGCCCGAACCGTCTTTGTAAGTAGTGGCAACACTTCTGCCTCCCTTCGGCCCGATAAAGGTTTTGCTGGCCTCATCATAAATGTAATTATCAGGCAGAACCGAAGATTGGCGTTTCTGTAATTGGATATAACGGTCTATGGATTTTTGTCCCGTCAGCTGGCTGAATTTACGGCCAACCAAGGTTTCTGCACTCCATAAGGTAATATCGGCGGCATCTTGCACCAAAGGCGGACGGTTCTTGATAGGAGTGCCTAAAGAATCAATGACCTGCCTACCCCAGTTAGAGCGGTAAGTACCAAATAATTGTTCCGCTCCGTGTTTGCTTTGGGCATAACCGCCGGCAGTACCTAAGGTAGCAATGCCCGCGCCGCCAAGGCAGCCGACACCTGTAGTACATAATGCAGCCCCTCCAACTGCCGAGCCAACTGCCACAGCGGCTCCGGCTCCCGTATTGACAATGCCTTTGCCTTTGGTAATCGCACGGTCATAGCTGCTGCGCAAATCATTTGCGCTGTTCCAAAAACCATATTCAAATAATCCTTTGCCGGATTTGAGCAATAAGTTTTTTTCTGCTTGGTATCTGTCTCCTGATTCTTGCAATTCGCTCAATTGGCGATAATAAGGATCGGTTGTCGGAACGCCTTCTGCGCAACGAACAAGAGCACATGCTGCCGCATTCAGACGGCGTTGTTCCTCGGTACTTTTCCCTTGCTTCAAACGATTGAGTACGAGGGTCTCACTCGGATGCAGCTGCCTGTTATTCCAATCCGCATTCGCTCCCGTTACCGCACCGGCATTGCCGCCCAGCATATAGCCGACAGCTGCGCCGCCTACGGTATCCACAACGGCTTTGCCGGTCGGATTCAGGTTTTCCGCTGCTTGGTCGAGGTAGGGCGCGGCTGCGGATGCACCGCCCGCGCCCAGCGCGCCACCGATGCCGCCCGTTGTTAATCCGCCTACTGCTCCGTGCAGAATGCTGCGGCCGATGCCGCCTTCTTTCCAGGTTTCGTAGCGGCCTCGGTTGGTTTCAAGGTAGCCGTCTACCTGATTTAATGCCTGTTGCAGGTTTTCACGCTGTTGGGCATCTTGGGTTTGCGTCAGTTCGCTTTCGATGGCGGATTGGAGTATTTCCGCTCTTTGGAAGTCTTGGCTGTTGCCCAAGTAATCCGACAGTCGGGCAACGCC
The DNA here is from genome assembly GCF_042658245.1 of Neisseria weixii. NCBI lineage: Bacteria > Pseudomonadati > Pseudomonadota > Betaproteobacteria > Neisseriales > Neisseriaceae > Neisseria > Neisseria weixii. The sequence goes on along the minus strand of NZ_JBHSPY010000009.1, from coordinate 1,541 downwards.
CTGCGCGGCGTTTTTACCGAATTCTTGCGTTACTTTCCTTTGCAAATCAATCTCGCGCTGAACCTTCTCTTTATCAAACGCATTGTTCAGACCGTGTAGGTACGGTTAGCCGCTTCCAGCGGCGTAACCGTACGAAATCCTATGAAATAAACAAAGCCGTTTGAAAGGTTTTAAGAAAACGGATTTCAGACAGCCTTGTTATTTTTATTAAAGTTTGCCGACGTGCGTACGGTTACGCCGCATAGGGCGGCTAACCGTACCTACGCTTGCTAAGCTTAGATATCAAAAAATACTGATATTGATAAAAATATAAAAGATATAATCGCAAAAAATGTATTAAAAATAAACAGGTTGGTTATTGTTTTACTTTTTAGCATCTTTCTTTTAAAGAAAATTTGATACATTATCGGATAAATACTATTGCTTTTATACATAAAATCCCAAAATCCTGATATTTTATTTTCAGACTTCAATATTTTATAGCATAATATGAAATGAAAAATTACTTGAACAAAATAAATTATGAAAAATATCGAGAAAAAGCTTAAATTTTTCATTTGTTTTCATGTCCTTGTTTTGTAGGATTCTTTAACTTCCAAGTTGATTGGTAGCCGATATTTGCATTTGCTTCAACTGGTATTACTCCAAGGCCAACGCCTAGCTTTAGTGTATGCATAACTGGGGCACCTTTTTCCAAATTGGCTCCTATACAGCCACCACCAGCGGCTCCTAACTTACCATTTACACAAACTTCTGAATACCAACCGTCTTTCCGCGATTTATCGGATGTAGTTGCACCAATAAATCCTGATACACCCGCCCCAGCAGTACCTGCAATTGAAATAATCAGATCTCGATTTTCATTGATAGTTACATTAACATTTGCACCTACTCCAAGAGCTGCTGTAATTTCTGCTGAAATTGCCTTATTTGCACCATAAGACCTTAATAACTCGATTAACTTACTTTTCTCATCGGGAGAACTACGGGCGTTTACGACAAATTGTTGAACTTGTTGGTGTGCCATTTGTTGAAGATTGTTTTGCGCATTTTGAGAAATTCCAAAATCACTCAATGAGAAATTATTCTCCACCGCCGTCTGCGCAGCCTGCCCGCCGGCTACCCAGTCCGATCCCGAGCCACCTGCAGCCGCACTTACCGCCACTCCGCCCAGGCTCAGAATGCCCGACACAGTTTCTTTCTGCTCCGCGGTCAGCTTACTGCCGTCTTTCTCGCCATACAGCCATTGGCTTACATACGGCGCGGCGGCTTCTGCGCCTCCTGCGCTAATTGCGGCGGTGAGGGCGTTGTGGTCTCCGGCTGCTGAGGTGGCCGCGGCGATGACGCCGTGGGCCACTGCGCGGGCGGTTTCTTGTGCGGCGGTTAATTGGCCGTCTGAATTTTGAGCGGCTACGCCTTTAAAGTATTGGCCGATTTGGTAGCGGCCGCAGGGCTGGCTGTCGCTGCGGCGATACCCAATGCGCTGTCGGTCGGTGCGCTCAAACCTGTGGCCACGGCAGCTAGGGCTACGCCGCCTTTTT